>JBAUGH010000390.1:0-2667 GCA_049679565.1 Acidobacteriaceae bacterium | reverse complement strand
GTGTACAGGCCGCCGGCTGTAGTCTGGCCCAGAACGGCTCCGGCTGAGGAAAGCTTCACCACCGCGGAGGCTCCATAATCGGCGACCCAGACCTGACCGGATGCATCGATCGCAATGGCGTCCGGATCCTGGCAGCAGGAGAAGCTGCTGACGACGTTTGCCGGGGTGACGCGTGCGACGCCGCCCTGGAAGGCGAACCAGCCGTTCTGCCCGGCATCCACCGCAACGGCGGAAGTAAAGAGCAGAGTCTCGGCGGCATAGCCGGAGGCGCCGGAAAGAGCGCCTCCGTCATTGGCCAGCAGGCTGGCGGCCGAGTTCGCATAATCGGCGACCCAGACGTTGCCTCCGGAGGTGGTGGCCAGCGCCAGGGGATAGTAGATGCCACCGCCGGTGTAACCCGCCCCGGAGAGATTCTGCCCGCTGCTGCTGAGGTGGGTGACGCTTCCGTTCAGGGTGCCGTTAGCGGAGGTCCCGTTCTCGTTCGTGATCCAGGCGGAGTCCTGTGCGTCGACCGCGATCCCATACGACGCCGCCATCCCGGTGGCTGCGAATCCGTTCGCGGAGGCGGGAACGCCGGTCGGAGAGAATTTCGAGGCCGCGCCGCCAAAGTAATTCGCAACCCAGATGTTGCCGGTCGAGTCGATGGCAACCGAGCCGGGAAGGTCGAGGCCGCCACATCCGGAAGCGCAATTGCCGAAGGTGACCGAGAGCAGCCAATCATGGGGCGCCCCGGTCAGCGCGGGTTGGAAGGGGCCGTTCGCCTGCAGCCCGAAGACAGTGCCGACGTTCGCCGCGGGCTGCCGCACGATAGCCAGCGCGGCGTCGAGCGTATTCGCAGGAGTCATGCCCCCCTGGGTCGCGGCGCTGAACAGAGTCTGGCATGCCGACCCACCGGCGGACTGGTCGCACGCCCACAATGCGTTCGCGAGGCTGTTCAGCTTGGCGGTTTCCAGAATGGCGCTCGCCGGCAGGGCAGGCCCGGGCGCGGTTCCCTTGCTGACGTCTACCAGATTATTCACCGTCAGAAACGCGTTCCGGAGACCGGTGGCATTCGTGGAGGTGGCGCCGACAGCTGCATCGGCTCCGAGGAATTGCGCGAGAGCCCAGGTTGAGGCAGCGGTGGTGACTTCGTTCATGACCACGTTCGTCGAGCTGCTCACGCCGCTGCAGTCGCCCAGAGGCGCCATCATCACCGAAGCGGAATTATCCGCGCCGGAGGAGGGATTCGGATTCCCGCCGCGCCCGACGAGATAGATCTGGCTTGCGCTGGCAGGGCACGTGAAAACCGGCACCGTGAAGTTGCCGGCACTATTGGTGGTGACCGTAGTTCCCGGCAGCAGATTCGTCGCGCCGACCCCGGGCCCAGTTGTCCCCGCGGCGTAGAGCGAAACCGTCGCTCCACTCACCGGAGTGGTTCCGCTCTGCATCATCCCGCTAAACTCCGCCGCCGGTGTGGGCGTGGGCGTGGGAGTCGGCTCCGGCGTTGTGGATCCCGAACCTCCACAGCCCGCAGCCAGGACAGCGGGCGCCAGCAGAGCCGGCAGCAGGAAGCGGCACGCTCGCCGAGCGTCCGGCTTCCGGCGCGGGATGGACGAAACTTCCATGAGCCCATAACTCCCTAGTTGCAGTCGCTGCAATTTGCGTTCGCATTCCCGTTGATGGCGATGCCGGACGGGGAAGCGATACCTCCGCCGCTGAACGGCGATCCGCTGACCGCCGTGCCCGCACTGGTGAACACGCTCACGCTGTTGCCCCCGGTGCCTCCGCTGTTGACCACCCAGACCAGGCCGCCGCCATCAATGGCCACGCTGGTCGGCTCCGACAAGCCGTTGTCGGTGATCGCCGATCCCAGAGTTCCGCTTGAGCTCAGCTCGAACAGCGAGTTGGCGCTCTTCACCGTGATCCACGCGTTGCCGCTCAGGTCGATGGCAATGCCGGTTGGGGTGCCGGCGGCAATGCTGACGCCGGTGCCAAGCTTTGAGTTCCCGAGATTATCGAATTCCGAGACGGTGGAGCTGCCGCTGTTCGTCACCCAGATATTGCCATTCTGATCCGCAGCAATCGCAGTGGGCGCACTCAGCCCGCCGCCGGTGTACTGGATCGCCACCGTCCAGGCAGTGGGCGCCGTAGTCAGCGGTGTTTGGAAGACTGGCGCCTTATCCGCCAGGGTGAAGAGCTGGGGGACGTTCCGGGCCGGATTCTGCGCGATGTTCATCGCCGCCGTGATGGTATCGGAGGGAAACGCCGTGCCGTTGGAAGCATCACTGAAAAGGGGGCCGCAAAAGCTGCTATCGCCGGCGGTGCCGCCTGCGGAGTTGACGCAGTACCCCAGGATGTCGGCCAGAGTAATGATCTCGGCCGTGGGCAGCACTGCGCCGGAAGGCAAATTGGTTCCGCCAATCGAGCCAGTCGAGGTGTTCACCACCTGCTCGGCCGCGCTGAAGGCAAGCGCCAGGCCGGCAGCATTCGAAGCGGGGGCGCCAATATTGAGATAAGCGTTGGTCGGGCCGCTCATAAACGGCGCTAAGGCCCAGACTGCTGCGACGGTCGTCAGCTCGTTGACGCTGATATGGGAGCCAATTTCGTTGCATGGTCCCAGCGCCGTCATCATCGCCAGGTTGTTGTTGGTGATATTGGAGCCGGCTCCGGTTGGCTGCCCTCCGGTGG
>JBAUGH010000389.1:0-11711 GCA_049679565.1 Acidobacteriaceae bacterium | reverse complement strand
CCGCCGGAACGAGCATGGTGGCGGGGAGTACGATGTGGCGGCGCGGCGGCCACCTCTGGCTTGGGTTCAGGCGGAACGGTGGTATCGAGTTTGATCGGGCGCTCCCACACCACCGGCAGCGGCGGGGGAACCGGAGGGATGAGGGCGGCCATCTGCGACGGCGGCAAAGACGGGGCCTGCGCCACCACAGGCGGAGCTGCCCTGTGCGGCCGGAGACCGCATCCTGTCAGCAGCGCCAGCAAAAAGGCCGACACGGCAATGCTTCTTCCGGAGCTCATGGCCCGGACCTTTCTGGCTGGGTCTCACCACCCTGGCGAGCGAACTCGCTGGAAATCGCGTCACCCGTGGTCTCCGGGAATACGCGCTGTCCCGAACCGGCAGAAATCAATGGGAGCCGCAGCACAAATGTCGTTCCGCTCCCCGGCTTCGATTGTACGTCAATCTGACCGTGGTGCATTTGTACGATGCGGTAGGTCATGGCGAGGCCAATGCCGCTGCCCTCCTTCTTTGTGGTGAAATAAAGGTCGAAAATCCGGGCCCGAATCTCGTCGGGGATGCCCTCGCCGTGGTCGCGAACCAGGATGGACGCCCAGCGGCTGTCCTCGGTGAGCCGAACCTCGAGAGGTCCTCCCGAAGCCATCGCCTGGGCGCCGTTGATGACGATATTGAGCAGGGCCTGTTCCAGCAGATCGGCATCGACGCGGGAGAAGACCGGCCTGGCAGGAACCTGACTCTCGACGCTGATGCCCCGGGTCTGCAGCTCGGCCGATGCCAGCATCAGAACGCTGGAAACCACGTTGCGCAGGTCCTGATCGCGGAGCTGCAGCTCCACCGGGCGGGAGAAGTCAACCAGGGTCTGCACCACACGATCCAGACGGCGGATTTCGCTCTGAATAATGTCCAGATGGCGGAGGGCGTCGTCGCCCGCCTGCACCTTGTTCCGCAGCAGCTCGAGGTGCACGACGATCGCGTTGATGGGGTTTTTGACTTCGTGGCCCACCCCCGCGGTGAGGCGCCCGATGGAGGCCATGCGCCGCGAGACTTCGAGCTCGCTCTCGATTTCGCGGACGGATTCGAGGTCGTGGAGGGTGAGCAGCGCGCCCAGCGACTGGCGGTCGCGCGACTGGGTATCGTGGATGAAATCCAGCGAGACTTCGACGCGCCGGCCGGTTTCCGTGGTCACTTCTTCCTGGACGACCGACATGCCCCCCTCGAAGGCATCGCGGACGATGCGGCCGAGGCGGGTGTTGCGGTCGAAGATGTCCCGGACCTCGGCGCCGAAGATGCGATCCCGGCCGATGTTCAGGAAGCGTTCCACCGAGCTGGACACCAGGACGGCGCGGGCGTCCCGGGTGAAAAGCATGACGCCATCCTGCAGATTGGAAAGGATTTGATCGAGGTTCTCGCGCAGGGCGGAGAAGACTTCCTCAACGTTGCGAATACGCTGGCCAAGCCGATCGATTTTGCCGGAGACCTGAGCCACCGCATCGTTTCCCCGCCGCAGCGGGTCCAGAACCGTCGCCAGGGTGCCGGGCGATTCGGAGGGGCCTGGATGCTTCAGCTCGCGGACCGACGCCGGCTCGGCGCTGCTTTCCTGGGCGGTGAGAGCGTCGAGCCGACGGCTGATCTGCTCCATGGGCTGCAGGGCCAGGTTGGCCACGAAGGCCGCCACCACGATCGAAATGATCATGGCCAGGCTCATGAAACTGAAGGATTCAATCAGCCACGGACGAAACGCGTTGCGCAGGAAGGTGGTCCGAATCCCGATGCGAATGGTCAGGAACGGCTGATTGTTCAGGTCCAGTCCGAGGGAGACGTTGTACACCCGCGGTGGTCCGAAGACGATCTCGAGGGTGCGGATGAGCGACTGGTGGCGCAGGATTCCATAGTCGGGGCGTTTGGGCAGCAGTTGATCGTCCTGCGTGGCGTCCGGAGCGGCCACAATGGCGCGGTTCTGGCGGTCGGCGACCGCGATGTCCAGAACCGTCGGCGAGTAGTTCACGATGGAGTTGAGCAGCGAGTTGAGGCCCGAATCCTGGCGGAGCGATTCGGCCACCGCCGCCCGCACCGCCGCCGGATCATGCGAATCCACCTGCCGCCCCCGCAGCCCGGTATCGATCGCCCGATTGACCTGAAAAGAGATCTGGTGGGTCAGGATGTCGGTCGATTCCCACGACTGGGCGATATGCTGCTGGAGCAACTGGCTCAGCCAGATCCACGAGAGGAAAACCACAACCGCGAAGACCAGGCCGGTAATGGCAAGGACGAGTTTGGTCTTGAGGCGCATGGGTCGGGGGGCGCTGCGCTCAGGGCACGGGATTCGGTAAGGGGAGCATACTCAACTTGCCCCCGGGGTTCCACATTAATCTTCCCCGGCGCTGGCGGCAGCTGCGGCGCTGCCGTACTCCCTGAGTTTGTTGTGCAGAGTTTTGAGACTGATGCCCAGGATCTCGGCCGCTTTGGTCTTGTTGTTGTGGGTGGATTCCAGAGTCTTGAAGATCAGCATGCGCTCGGCGTCGTCCACCGTGGCGCCCACCTCCAGCTGGATCGCGTTGGGGGGCAATTCGCTGGCCGGGCGAGTGGGTTTGGTGCCGAAGCCCGGGGGCAGGTGGCGCGACTGCAGCTGCCCCTCGCTGCACAGGACGATCGCCCGCTCGATGGTATTGCGCAGCTCGCGGACATTGCCGGGCCAGTCGTGCGCGACCAGCCGGGCCATCATCTCGCTGTCGATCCCCGCCACCCGCCGCTGATGCTTCTCGTTCATGTCCGTAATCAGCGAGTCGGCGATCTGCGGGATATCTTCCTTGTGGTCGCGCAGGGGCGGCATGTGGATGTTGAACACATTCAGCCGGTAAAAGAGGTCGCCCCGCAGGTGTCCGTCGGCCACCGCGAGTTCGGGGTCCTTATTCGTGGCGGCAAGCACGCGGACATCGACCGGAGCTTCGACCTTGCTCCCGAGGCGGCGCAGCTTCCGGTCCTCGAGGACGCGCAGCAGCTTGGCCTGGGTGCCGACCGGCATTTCGCCGATTTCGTCGAGCAGCAGGGTGCCATCCTCGGCCAGCTCGAAGCAGCCCGCGCGGCGCTCGATCGCGCCCGTGAAGGCGCCCTTTTCGTGGCCGAAGATCTCGCTCTCGATCAGGGTCTCAGGAATGGCGGCGCAGTTGACCGCGACAAAGGGTTTGCCCCGGCGCGGGCTCAGGTCGTGCAGCGTCCGCGCCACCAGTTCCTTGCCGGTGCCGCTTTCGCCGGTGATGAGAACCGAGACATTGCTGGGAGCGACGCGCTCGATGAGAGCGAATATCTCCTGCATTTTCTTTGAGGCGCCCACCAGGGAGCCGAGGACGCCGGTTTCGCGCAGCTTGCGGCGCGTCACTTCAAGCTCGCGTTCGGTCTCGCGCTGGCGAGCGGCGTTGGTCAGGATGGCCCGCAGGCGCGTGGGATCCACCGGCTTCTGAATGAAGTCGTAGGCGCCGTTCTTCATGGCTTCGACCGCGGCTTCAATCGAGCCCTGGGCGGTCAGCATGACCACAGCGATCTTGTCGCTGGTCTCGCCGATGCGGGCCAGCAGCTGGAGGCCGTCCATGCGGGGCATCTTGAGGTCGGAGACAACGATGCCCGGCTGCCAGGCGTTTACCTTTTCGAGGGCTTCGAGGCCGTCGCGCGCGGTTTCAGTGCGATAGCCCCAGCCGGAGACCAGCTCGGCGAGGCCGGAGAGAGCATGAGGCTCATCTTCCACAATCAGGACTTTTTCCGGACTACTCATGTGCAGCGGGACCAATCTGGGGGATCACGGTTTGTTGTATCACTTTTGGGGGATACCGAACAGGCGCGGATGCCGCGGGACGCGGTCAACCAGCGTGTATTCTGGAGCCGGGTTCCTCCCGGAGAAATCGTGAGCCGACGTCAAAAGCGCCTGCTGTTGCACTGGGTTCCGGCGCTGATCGGAATCGCGGTGATCCTGATGGAGTCGACCGCCGCGATGGGGGCCGCCAACACCAGCCGCTGGCTCCTCCCCATCTGGGAGAGGATGTTTGGACCCGTGACCCCGGAGCGCTGGGACATCATCCACCATTACATCCGCAAAAGTGGCCATTTCGTCGGCTACGGCTCCGTGAGTCTCGGATTCTTCGATGGATGGAGGGTCACGCTCGAACGGCGGTACCCCGTCTGGTCAATGCGGTTCCGGCACGCGGCCGCTCTGGCGCTGGGCTGCACGCTGGCTCTGGCCAGCTGGGACGAGTGGCATCAGAGCTTTCTTCCCGGACGCACCAGCTCGATCTACGATGTGGGCCTCGATTTCTGCGGCGCGTTGCTGGCCCACCTGGTGCTGTACGGATTGACAAGCCTGTTCCGGAAGAGGCCGCGGGTACAGGAACAGCCGGCCTGACGCCGGGCCCCCCCGATCGACGCACCCCGGGCCACGACGAAGCCCAGCCGAAACTCCGTGGAACCCATCCCTTTCAGCGGGATGGGTGGGTAGAAGGGTCTTTGGACTGGGGTGCCGCGGGCAGCGAACCGTCGCCGCTATGGGGAAGGATCTCCCGCAGGGCCCAGTCGATGCGGGCCACCGCCTCGTTGATTTGCTCCAGTTCCGGGGTATCCCGTCGATCCAGGCTCGCCCGAGCCACGATCACCTGCAGAGCATTGCGGATGTGATGGTTCATCTGGTCGATTACCGCGGCGCTCTGCCGCTGGCGGCGTAGCTCCCGCTCCTGATATTTCTGCAGAACGAAGGCCATCGCCGCTGCGATGACCCCGAGCAGAACATCGTCGATCCACGTCGATTCGGCGTGCAGCCCCTGAGCCGCGAGCCACAAATCGATCACATACACAGCGACAAACATGCCGACGCCGACCAGCAGCGTGACGACCTGGCGGCGAGCGGTCATGCCTCAATGCCTCCTGCAAATGCTACAGGGGATTGGACTCCGATCCACGAAATCTGTTGCCGCGAAGCGTTGCCGCCCGGAGGAAGGAGCCTGCCTCCCGTTGACGAAGGGCGAGTCCTGCCCTGATACTGGCAGCTATGCGGTTCCGCCACAGGAGCGCGGGTTTCCGGAGGGGCATGTGTTGTATGGGCATGTGCCGGGAGACTGTGCGCGGGAGCGGACGAGCGCAATAAGCGCAAATCCAGAAGTTCCGGCGGCCCACGGTCAGAGAGATCGCGGGCCGTTTTGCTTTGAAAGACAGAGTTCAGGGATCACAGGACGGCGTTCAACCTTCAGCGCTCGGAAACAGCGGTAAAGGAGACAGAGTTATGGCAGAAGAGCAGAAGCAACATCTGGCGACGGTCGCGGTGCATGGAGGGCAGGTGCCTGATCCGGCGACCGGATCGCGGGCGGTCCCGATTTATCAGACAACCTCCTACGTCTTCCAGGACGCCGATCACGCAGCCCGGCTGTTTGGGCTGCAGGAGTTCGGCAACATCTATACCCGGATCATGAATCCGACCACCGACGTCTTCGAGAAGCGGATGGCCGCGCTCGAGGGCGGTGCAGCGGCGCTGGCGACCTCCTCCGGACAGGCAGCCGAGACGTTGGCCATCACCACCCTGGCCAATGCAGGCGACGAGATTATCTCGACCACCTCCCTCTATGGCGGGACCTACAACCTCTTCCACTACACCCTGCCCAAGCTGGGGATCACCGTGCGGTTTGTGGACGCCGACGACTTCGACGGCCTGAAGAAGGCGATCAACGCGAAGACCCGCGCCGTCTACACCGAGACGCTGGGGAATCCCAAGCTGGACATCGTGGATGTGGAGAAGCTGGCCGGGATCGCGCACGCGAATGGGCTGCCGCTCATCATCGACAACACCAGCGCAACGCCCGTGCTGCTGCGGCCGATCGAGTGGGGCGCGGACATCGTGGTTGAGTCGGCGACCAAGTACATCGGCGGACACGGCACCTCCATCGGCGGCGTCATCGTGGACGCGGGCAAGTTCGACTGGAAGGCGTCGGGCCGGTTTAAGGATTTCGTCGAGCCGGATCCCTCCTATCACGGGCTGTCGTTTGTGGAGGCGTTCGGCCCCCTGGCCTTCATCCTCAAGGCGCGCGTGCAGGGCCTGCGCGACACCGGCGCAGCGCTCTCGCCCTTCAATGCCTGGCTGTTCCTGCAGGGGCTGGAGACACTCCACCTGCGGATGCAGCGCCACTCGGAGAACGCGCTCAAGGTAGCCGAGCATCTGGAGAAGCATCCCAGCGTCACGTGGGTGAATTATCCCGGGCTGAAGTCGAGCCCCTATGCCGCTCGCGCGAAGAAGTATCTCCCCGACGGGCAGAGCGGCCTGGTGACCTTCGGCATCAAAGGCGGCTTCGCGGCCGGCAAGACCTTCATCAACTCACTCAAGGTCTTCTCCCTGCTGGCCAACCTGGGAGATGCCAAGTCGCTGGTGATCCATCCGGCCTCGACGACCCACCAGCAGCTCAGCGGCGAAGAGCAGGCCGCCACCGGCGTCACGCCGGAGCTGGTGCGCCTCTCGGTCGGCATCGAAGATGTCCGCGACCTGATTGCCGATCTGGATCAGGCGCTGACTGTGGCCGCGCCCAGTCCGGAGCTGGTCGGAGCGCGATGAGCGTCGTGGAAGAGCCGGCCGTCGTGCCGCAGCCGGAATTCGAGGGGGACTACACCATCGACGAGGTGGTCCCGCTCGAAAGCGGCGAGCGCTTGGTGCGCCCGACCCAGCACTACGCCATCTACGGCAAGCTGAATGCGGCCCGGGACAACGCGGTGCTGGTGTGCCACGCGCTTTCCGGCAATGCCGAGGTGGTGACGTGGTGGCCGCAGCTGTTCAAAAAACCCGACCCGCTGCTCGACCTCGACCGCGACTGCGTGATCGGGATCAACATGCTCGGCTCGTGCTACGGGTCGACCGGCCCGGGCAGCGTCGATCCGGGGACCGGGCGGCCGTACGGGCCGACATTCCCCCTGATCAATGTGCGCGACATCGTGCGGGCGCAGGAGAAGCTGATCTCCGAGCTGGGGATCCGCCGGCTCAAGCTGGCCATCGGCGCCTCGATCGGCGGCATGCAGGTGCTGGAATGGACGGTGCTGTTTCCGGACCGGGTGTCGCGAGCCATCAGCATCGGGGCCGCGCCGCTCGGCGCCATGGGCCTCGGACTGAACCACCTGCAGCGCAAGGCCATCATGCTCGACACGAAGTGGGCAGGCGGCTATTACCAGTCCGACGACGAGCCGCGCGGCGGACTGGCCATTGCGCGGGCGCTGGGCGTGATCAGCTATAAAAGCGTGCCCCTGTTCGAGGAGCGCTTCGGACGCAAGCCGAACCGGACAGGAGAGAATCCCTGGATTTCAACGGCGGCGGGCCAGAACGGGAGATTCGACATCGCCGGCTTCCTGGATTACCAGGGAAAAAAATTCAATGAGCGCTTCGACGCCAACGCCTACATCTGCATCACGCGGACCATGGATACCTTCGATCCGGTGCGGGCGCACGCGTCGCCCTTCGCGGCCTACAGCCGCATCCAGGCGCATGTGACCCTGGTGGGGATCTCGACCGACTGGCTCTTTCCCCCCGCGGATGTGCGGTCGTTAGCGGTCATGATGGCCGCGGCCGGAGCGCGCTGCGACTACCGCGAGATGGCCTCCAACCACGGACACGACGCGTTTCTGGCCGAGCCGGACCATCTCGTGCGCCTGCTGACGCCCGTCTTCGAGTAGCGTCCGCTCAGTTCAGGGCTTCTGCGTGGGCCGCATCAACACTTCGCTGATGAAGGACTGCGGAGCCTGCGTCACGAGGGTCGCCACCACCGCAGCCACGTCGTCAGGCTGGAGCTTCTTGTTTGGATCCTTGCCGGAAGACGGATCGCCGAAATGCGTATTGATGGAGCCGGGAGCAATGGCGCTCACGCGAATGTTGAACTGCCGCAACTCTTCGGCCACCGAATAGGTGAGGCCGTTCAGCCCCCACTTGGACGCCGCGTAGGCGGCGTTGTTGGGCAGCGGATTTCGGCCGGCCAGCGACGAGATGTTGATGATGTGCCCCGAGCGGGCAGCGATCATCAGCGGCGCCAGAGCGCGGATCATCAGGTAAGGACCGCGCAGGTTGGTGTTCATCGTCAGGTCCCAGTCGCTGGGCGGCATTGCGTGCAGCGGCTGGCCGCCGCGCGCGAGGCCCGCATTGTTGACGAGGATGTCGCAGCGCTGGTGGTCGCGGGCGATCTTTTGGCCGAGCGCTTCGACCGCAGCGACATCCAGCAGATCGCAGGGAAGGACGGTGGCGCGGCCGCCGGCGCTGTGAATCTGGCCGCCCACCTGGCTGAGGCGGTTCGTGTCGCGCGCGACCAGCACCACATGCGCGCCCATGGAAGCCAGTTGGTGAGCGATGGCTTCACCAACGCCGCGGGCGGCGCCGGTGACAACGGCAATTTGGGAGTCGAGAGGTGGCATGCTGTTATTTTCGATGCGAAGGCAGCCGGAGGGATAGAGGCGCCGGCGAGGAGAACAAAATGACGTCGGGAAATGCGAAACAGCGCTGCGCGTGGGCGGAGAGCGATCCATGGATGCGCCAGTATCACGATCAGGAGTGGGGCGTGCCCGAGTTCGACAGCCGGGCGCTGTGGGAGATCCTGATGCTCGAAGGATTTCAGGCCGGCCTTGCGTGGATTATTGTGCTGCGCAAACGCGAAGCCTTCCGGAAGGCCTTTCGAGGCTTCGATCCGAAAAAGGTCGCCCGCTTCAGCGAAAAAGATATCGAGCGGATGCAGGCCGATCCGGGGATCATCCGGTCGCGCGCCAAGATCGAATCGACCATCGGTGGAGCGCGGGTGTTTTTAGAGATGCAGAAAGCGGGCCAGGACTTCTCCACCTGGGTCTGGGAGATGGCCGGCGGCCAGCCGATCCAGAACCCGATTCGCCGTGGGGGCCCGATCCCGGCCAGCACGCCGCTGGCCGAGCGGTTCTCGAAGGAGCTGAAGCGGAAAGGCTTCAAGTTTGTGGGGCCGGTAATCGTCTACGCGTGGATGCAGGCCGCCGGCATCGTGAACGACCACGCGGAGGATTGCTTCCGGCGCCGATTCTGCGCGCGGATCAGGCGGAAGCTGTGAGCGGCGAAATACATTTGCGCGCCAACGCGAAGAATGATGAAATTGCCGCGATGGACGAACGGACGACGACACGGGAAATTCTGAATCGAACTAACGAAGTCTTGCTCCGGCGATTTGGAAGGATCGCAATCCCCGCGCTCGTTGCAGGCTTCCTGAGTTACTGGTTAGCCTGGGGTTTCAGCCGTGTACAACACTGGCTGGCCTATGCATTATGGCGGGACGCGCACGGGAACGTCGACGCGGCGATTCGCGCTGCCGTCATCCCCGGAGCGGTGCTGCGCCTCGTTTCGCTGGCGGTGACCGTTCTGCTGTGGAGCGTGGCATTCGCGGCTGTTTCCCAGGTGGTGATCGCTGATCGACAGGGTGAAGATGCTTCTCCGGGCCACGCGTACGCCCGGCTGGCCAGTGAGCCGGGGTGGGCCTCCTTGCTGTGGCGGCTCTGTTGGCGCCTGGCGATCCCGGGGTTCCTGTTGATGACCATCGTTGCCGGACCTGTAGGTTACTGGCTGCTGAAGTCGATGCATGTCCCGTTCGATACCGCCGCAGGCAGACTAGAGTCGGAGATCCTGTCGGTTCTCCTGTTTGGCATTCCGTATCTGCTTTATGTGCGCCACCTTACACTGGCGATTCCTCTGCCCGTCGTGGCAGGAGAATCGCCGATTGACCCGCTGCGCGCCTCCGCAGAGGCAAGCAAACCGTGGCGCACCGCGATCATCGTGGCGTGCTTGCTGGTTTTGGGGAGCTCTAATTTGGCTGATCTGCACTTAGCACCAATGTTGCTGAGGCCGGAACTGATCCAGCCTACGATGACCGCGTCGTACCTGGTCTGGATTTTCGTTTCGTTAGCGAGCAGCCTGCTGTGGGCGTGGCTATTTGTCTTTCTGACGGAGATTGCCATGGCGGAGAGTCCGGCGGGCGAAGGTGCGCCGGAATTCCCCGCCGATCCTGCCGTCGTTCCAAACTCCTGATTGCTCTCGCCGTATACTCGATTGTTTGCTCCAGCTGGTACGAGGTGAGTTATGAGTGCGGATGCGGTTGGGTATGCCCGCGAAAATGCGGCGCGGTATCTGGATGAATTGAAGGCTTTGCTGCGGATTCCGTCGGTGTCCACGACGCCCGAGCACAAAAGCGATGTGGACAAAGCCGCCGAGTGGGTTGCGGCGGAGTTGCGGCGGATCGGCATGGAGCATGTGGAGGTGATCCGCGCGAAGGAAGGCCATCCCCTGGTCTATGCGGACTGGCTGCACGCGGCCGGCAAGCCGACCGTGCTCTGCTACGCGCACTACGACGTGCAGCCGCCCGATCCGCTCGACGAATGGGTGTCGCCGCCGTTCGAGCCGGCCGAGCGGAACGGCAATCTCTACGCGCGGGGCGCCGTGGACGACAAGGGCCAGTTGGTTTCGCAGGTGAAGGCGCTCGAAAGCCTGATGAAACAGACCGGCAAGCTGCCCATCAACGTGCGCGTGATCTTCGAGGGCGAAGAGGAAGTGGGCGGCGAGCGGATCGCGGCCTTCGTTCGCGAGCATCCCGACCGGCTCAAGGCGGACTTCGCCCTGATCTCCGACACGGAGATGTTTGCGCCCGAGCTGCCGACCCTCTGCATAGGGCTGCGCGGCATGATCTACACCGAGCTCGAAGTCCGCGGAGCGAAGACCGACCTCCACTCCGGCATGTACGGCGGAGCAGCGCCCAATCCGTTTGTGGCGCTGGCGCAAATTCTGGTGGGGTTAAAAGACCGCGAAGGAAAGATCCTCATCCCCGGCTTCTACGACGACGTGAAGAAGCCGAGCGACGACGAATTAAAAGCCTGGAAGAGTCTTCCCTTCGACGAAGAGGAGTATCGCGAGAAGGAAGTGGGCGCGGTCCAGCTGGTCGGCGAGAAAGGCTACTCGGCGATCGAGCGGACGTGGGCGCGGCCAACGCTCGACGTGCACGGCATCGTCGGCGGATTCACCGGCGCGGGTGCGAAGACCGTGATTCCCGCGAAGGCGACGGCCAAGGTATCGATGCGGCTGGTCCCGGACATGACGCCGGACAAGGCCTTCCGCCAATACAAGGAGTATGTCCAGAAGATTAAGCCGGACGGCGTGACGGTGGACGTGCGGCTGATCCATTCGGGCGACCCCATCGTGATCGGGACGGACAATCCCTACGTGAAGGCGGCAACCACCGCGCTGAAGAAGGTGTGGGGGAAGGACACGGTCTTTATCCGGTCAGGCGGGTCGATTCCCATCGTGGGCGATTTCGAGCGGCACCTGAAAATTCCCTCGGTCATGATGGGCTTTGGGCTGCCGGACGACGGCCTGCACGCGCCCAACGAGAAGTTCCACATCGCAAACTTCCATCGCGGGATCGAAAGCCTGATCGTGTTCTTCGAGGAGCTGGGAAAGTAGCCCGGCTCAGGCTTCGCCCAAATTTCAGGAGCCGTACAGATCCTGCTCGGAGACAACGGGCGCGGCGTTCTCACCCCGGGCGGCGCGGTGAGAAGCGGTGAACATCGATCCGCGCGCAGCGACCACCGGGGCGAACGCGGAGAAGCCGATCGGCACCGCGATGTCGTCGTAGATGGCCTCCATACCGCCGCGCAGCGTGTACGTCTCATGCCAGAAACCGGTGCCGCCGGAGTCGCGCAGGAAGTTCTTCCAC
>JBAUGH010000388.1:0-6299 GCA_049679565.1 Acidobacteriaceae bacterium | reverse complement strand
AGGGAGGAGTGCTGGTGGAGGAGATTGAGGTTCAACTGGTTGGGCCACCAGTCGCGGTTGGATGTGCCAGCGCCATTGACCTGGTGGAACGGGCACTTTGCTTCGGTAGACATCACTTTCTCCTTTGGGCTGTTTCCAAACCGGTTGGGCGTCCAGGCAAGGACGAGCAGGCAGGGTGGTCACGGGTTGCGCCGCGCACGATGCGCAGCGCGGATGGCTGGGTATCGACTCTCTGAATGTAGCATTATGGAGATGGATAGCTCCAATACATAATTCCCATCCGGAGTATAGGCAGAGACTATGGAATTGCAACAGCTGCGGTACGTATGCGCGATCGCGGAAACGGGGAGCTTCAGCCGGGCGGCGGAGCGCTGCCAGGTGGCGCAGCCTTCGCTTTCGCAGCAGGTGCTGAAGCTGGAGGAGGAGCTGGGCGCGAAGCTGTTCGACCGGCTGGGGCGGAGCATCCGGCTGACCGAGGCGGGACGGGCTTTTCTGCCGCATGCGCGCACGGTTCTGAACCAGACGGAGGCGGCGCGATCGAGCGTGGCGGGCAAGCGCGGAGAAGTGCGCGGGAGCGTGGCGGCGGGAGTGATCCCGACGATTGCGCCGTACCTGATGCCGCGCTACACGGCGGCGTTTGCGAAGAAGTATCCGGAGGCCAAGCTGCGGATTGTGGAAGCGACCACGCCGGTGCTGGTGGAGAGCCTGCGGAACCTGTCGATCGATCTGGCGATTCTGGCGCTGCCGCTGCGGCACAAGGATCTGGAGCTGTTTCCGCTGCGGACGGAGCCGCTGTTCGCGGTGGTGCCGAAGGATCATCCCCGGGCCAACGCGAGCTCGATTGCGCTGAAGGAGCTGCGGGGCGCGTCGTTTGTGATGCTGCGCGACGGCCACTGTTTTCGCGACCTGAGCCTGTTTGCCTGCAGCCACGCGCGGGTGACGCCGCGAATCGCATTCGAGAGCGATCAATTCAGCAGTCTCTTCGGCATGGTGGCGGCGGGCGTGGGTGTGTCGCTGGCGCCGGAAATGGCGATCGACCGGAACGCGGGGTGCCGTTACGTGCGGCTGAGCGATGCGCGCGCCACGCGAACGATTGTGGCCGCGGTGCTGCACGGGCGGAGCTTCAACCGGGTGCAGCAGGCGTTTCTGGACGGCATCAGGAGTTAGGGGCGGGCGCGCTCGAGCCGGATTCAGATGCCCTTGATTTCGCCGCCATCCATGCGGACGGACGTGCCGGTCATCCATTTGGCGGAGGGCGAGACCATGAACGAGAGGATTTGCTGCGCGATGAATTCGGAGGAATCCTCGAGCGCGAAATGGCCGGTATCGAGCAGGTGCAGCTGCGCCTGGGGAATATCGCGCAGATAGGCCTGGGCGCCCTCGACGGTGAAGAAGGGATCGTTTTTGCCCCAGACGATCAGAGTCTTCGGCTGCCTGGCGCGGAAGAACTGATGCCAGGCTTCGTAATGGCCGAGGTTGGCCTGGTAGTTATGCAGCAGGTTGAGCTGGATGGCGTCGTTGCCAGGGCGGTCGAGGAAGAGCTGATCGACGGTCCAGGCGTCGGGGCTGATGCGGGCGAGATCTTTCACGCCATGGGTGTACTGGAAGATGGTGGTCTGCAACGTGAGGAGCTCGCGCACCGGTTTTTCGGTTTCGGAATTGCGACTGGCCCAGAAGGGCTTCATGGGATCGAAGGCCGGGCCGATGCCTTCCGCGTAGGCATTGCCATTCTGCACGATGACGCCTTCGATGGCGTCGGGATGCCGGACGGCGATGCGGAAGCCGACGGGTGCGCCGTAGTCCTGGACGTAAATGCTGAACTTTTTGAGGCCGAGCGCGGCGAAGAGGAGCTCGTCGATGTGGGCGGCGAGGTTGTCGAAGGTGTAGTCGAAGCTTTTCGGGTCGGGCGCATCGCTGTAGCCGAAGCCGGGATAGTCGGGGGCGATGAGGTGGAATTTGGCGGAGAGCTGGGGGATCAGGTCGCGGAACATGTGCGACGAGCTGGGAAATCCGTGGAGCAGGACGAGGGTGGGGGAGGATTTCGAGCCGGCTTCGCGGTAGAAGATTTTTTGACCGCGAACGGTGGCGAGTTGAAAGGTAGTCATGGGGAGTCTCCTTCGGGGGCAGCGCAGGTTGGGGGAGCGCGGAGCCCTGGCCGCATGGGCGGCGGTTTCTCTGAGATGATGGTACACCTGTGAAAGGCGCAATATCGGTGTTAAATTTCGATTGCATTATTGTTGGTGAAGAGGAATTATGCCCGCAGCCGCCCGCAGGACCGGCGAATGGATCGATGGGTTCCTGTTCGTAGCCAACCAGCCGGTACTGGATTTTCTGAACACGAAGCCGGTGCTGAAGGATGGGCCGACGGAGCTGCTGGCGGATTTTCATGCGCTGGAGCGATGGCTGATCGCGGCCGGGATGGCGCGTTCCGCGAAGGCCAAAGCGCGGCTGCGGAGCTGGCGGCGGTCGGCAGAGGCGGCGGCGTTTCTGAAGGAGCTGATTGGGTTCCGGGAGCGTTTGCGGGAGGCGGTGCTGCGGATCGAGCGCGGGCAGGCTCCGTCGGATAGTTTCCTGAAAGAGATCAATGCGCGGCTGGCGCGGTATCCGCTGCAGGTTGCGCTGCGCAGGCGCGATGGAGGGCTGGTGCGGGAAGCGGTGTTCGATTCGCGCAGGCCGGCGGATTTCTGGGCTCCTCTGATCGCCGCTGCGGCAGATCTGTTGTCGGCGACGGACGCTTCGCGCGTTCGCCAATGCACGCAGTGCGTGGTGCATTTTTTGGATACGAGCAAAAAGGGATCGCGGCGCTGGTGCAGCATGAATCTCTGCGGCAACAAGCTGAAGGTGGCGGCCTATCAGCGGCGCCGGCGCGAGGCGGTTGCGGAGGGGATATAGAGGGCGGGGACGAGGCGGGTCTGGTGCTGAAGGCGCAGCGCGGAGATTCAGCGGGCGGGAATGGGAGCGGCGCGGAGGGTGACGAAGCGCTGGGGCGCGCAGCAGGCTATGTCGAGGCGCGCGAGGTCGCGCAGCATTTCCGAGTCGGCAGCGAAAGAGCGGAGGGTGGCTTCGAGGATGGCGGCTGCGCCGGGGTCGGCGGGGCCGCCGTGGACTTTGGGGTGCAGCGTGTTGACGCGGCCGTCGAGCATTTCCGGGAAGCCGGTGAGGTCGGAGATGTCGCGGACAGCGAGGCCGGCGTCGCGCAGGGCTTTGGCCGTGCCGCCGGTGGAGACCAGTTCGATGTTGTGGTGCGCGAGGCGGCGGGCGAAGTCGACGAGGCCGGACTTGTCCGTGACGCTCAGGAGAGCGCGGGCGATTTTTTTCTCATGACGCAAGGGAAGACTCCGGAATGAATGTGGGGCCGAAAGGAAATTGTAAGGGAGCGGGAGGGAGCCGGCAGCCGGAAGGCGTGGTACCCCCGTCCCCTGGGTGGATGGCAGTCGATTGCATCGGTGAATTTGTGGGGGATAAACGTTCATTGTTCATTATATTCAAATAATCGAATATACTGAATTTATGTCAGACTCTCTGCGGCAGTTCAAAGCGGAAATCTTTCAGGCACTTGCCCATCCCACGCGGATCGCCATTCTCGAACAGTTGCGGGATGGCGAGCTGACAGCGGGCTCCTTCGGGGAGCGGCTGGGGCTGGAGCAGGCCAATCTCTCGCAGCATTTGGCGGTGCTGCGGACGAAGCAGATTGTGACCACGCGCAAGGCGGGGAACCAGGTGTTTTACTCGGTGCGGGATCCGCTGATTCTCGAGCTGCTCGACCTGATGCGCCGGTACTTCCACAAATATGTGGGGGATTCGCTGGCGCTGATGGAGGAGATGGAGAAGGCAGAGGAACGGCGGCCATGACGCTCTCGCAAAAGTGGCTGCCGCGGTCGGTTCTTTCGCTGCGGACGTATACGCCGCGGAAGTTCGCCGCCGATCTGGGGGCGGGGCTGACGGTAGGGCTGGTGGCGTTGCCGCTGGCGATGGCGTTCGGGATCGCGTCGGGGGTGACACCGCAGGCAGGGCTGTACACGGCGGTGGTGGCGGGATTTGTGATCTCGGCGCTGGGTGGATCGCGGGTACAGATCGGCGGGCCGACGGGCGCGTTCGTGGTGATTGTGGCCGGGATCGTGGCGAAGTTCGGGTTTTCCGGGCTGACGCTGGTGACGCTGATGGCGGGCGGGCTGCTGGTGATCATGGGGGTGACGGGGCTGGGATCGGCGGTGAAGTTCATACCGCGGCCGGTGATCATCGGATTCACGAACGGGATTGCGCTGCTGATCGCGTCGACGCAGGTCAAGGATTTTCTGGGGCTGAAGACGGGGGCGGTGCCGAGCAATTTTCTGCCGCGGATGAAGGTGCTGGCGGAGCATGTGGGAACGGTGAGCGGGCCGACGGTGGCGATCGGATGCGCGACACTGGCGATCATCCTGCTATGGCCGCGGTTCAACCGACGGATTCCAGGGTCGATTCTGGCGGTGCTGGCGTGCACGGCGGTAGCGACGGCGCTGCATTTGCAGATGGAGACGATTGGGACACGGTTTGGGGGGATTCCGCAGGGATTTCCGCGGTTCACGCTGCCGCACCTGCGTGCCGAACATATTCTTCCGCTGCTGCCTTCAGCGTTGACGGTGGCGCTGCTGGGCGCGATCGAGAGCCTGCTGTCGGCGGTGGTGGCGGACGGGATGAGCGGGGACCGGCACAACTCCAATGTGGAGCTGGTGGCGCAGGGGGTAGCGAATCTGGTGTCGCCGCTGTTCGGGGGGATTCCGGCAACGGGGGCGATCGCACGGACGGCGACGAACATCCGAGCGGGAGCGCGAACGCCGGTTTCAGGCATCGTGCACGCGCTGACGCTGCTGGCGGTGCTGCTGGTGGCGGCACCGCTGGCGCGGTTCATTCCGCTGTCGACGCTGGCGGCGGTGCTGTTCGTGGTTTCGTGGAACATGGGCGAGTGGAAGGAGATCGGCGGGGTGCTGCGGATGGCGAAGGCGGATATCGCGGTGTGGCTGGCGACCTTCACGCTGACGGTGGTGGCCGATCTGACGGTGGCGGTGGGGGTGGGGATGGCACTGGCATCGCTCTTGTACATCTACCGGATCGCGGAGACGACGACGGTGGCTGCGGTGACGCCGGAGTATGTGCGGGAGGGGTTGGCGCACGTACTGCAGGACAAGGAGATTCCGGCGAACGCAGCGATTCTGCGGATTCACGGGCCGTTCTTATTTGGCGCGACGCAGAAACTGGAGGAGGCGACGGAGGATTTGCGAGAGTTACCGGCAATCGTGATTCTGCGGCTGCGCAACATGACGGCGCTGGACGCGACGGGGCTGCACGCGCTGGAGGTCTTTGCCGAGCGGCTGCGGGCTTCGGGGCGGACGCTGCTGTTGTGCGGGGCGCGGGATCAACCGGCGGAACTGATCGAGCGGGCGGATTTTGTGGAGGAGGTTGGGCGGGAGAACATCCTGCCGCACGTGCAGGCGGCGCTGCGGCGAGCGCGGGAGATCGGAGAGGCGTTCGGCGGGGTGGGAGCGGAGATTGCGCGGGAGATGGAACTGACGGAGGTGTAAGGGGCGGGTTTCGCGGAGAGCGAGCCGCGGAGGCGGTCAGCGGACGGGGATGGGCGCGGCGCGGAGGGTGACGAAGCGCTGGGGGGCGCAGCAGGCGCGGTCGAGGCGGTCGAGGTCGCGCTGCATTTCGGGGTCGGCGGCGAGGGAGCGGAGGGTGGCTTCAAGGATGGCGGCGGCGCCGGAGTCAGCGGGGCGGACGATGCTGTAGTGCATCCATTTGCCCTCGCGGCGGGCGCTGACGATGCCGGCGTTGCGCAGGTAGGCGAGGTGGCGGGAGATTTTGGGCTGGCTCTGGCGGAGGATTTCGACGAAGTAGCAGACGCAGACTTCGCGGCCGTTCATGAGGTTGAGCAGGCGGAGGCGGGTGCGGTCGGCGAGGGCGGCAAACAGGCGCGGCATATCGAACGGCGGAACGGGGCGAGGCATTCTTCCATAATATACGCCTTGACGGATATGATTGCGCGGGGATATATTCGCTTTGGCGTATACGAAAGAGGCTGGGGATGGACAGTGCGGCTCAGGTGCGGGAAGAAGTGAAGCAGAAATACGGGAGCGTGGCCCGGTCGGTGGCCGAGAGGGGCGATCGGCAGGCTTGCTGCGATCCGGGTCTGCGATGCTGCGACCCCATCAGCAGCCATCTGTACAGCGAAGGCGAGAAGGGGCAGATTCCGGAGAAGGCGGTGCGGGCTTCGCTGGGGTGCGGGAACCCGACGGCGCTGGCGGAACTGCACGCAGGGGAGG
>JBAUGH010000387.1:0-6932 GCA_049679565.1 Acidobacteriaceae bacterium | reverse complement strand
TGCCGAGCGGACCTCGTCGTCCATCTACCGGCAGAGGTTTACCGGCCTGCTGACGGCGCTGATGCTGGCGGTGGGTAGCGTCTATGGCCAGGGAATGGGACATGCTCCGGTTACGCCGCCTCCCCGGGGAGCGCACATCTCGGTCTGCACCCATCGACCCGTCCCTCAGCTGGAGGACGTTACCGCGAAGGCCGGGATCACGTTTTCCCACACATCGGCGGCGGAAAAGAAATACATCTTCGAGTCGATGTCAGGCGGGGTTGCGATCTTCGACTACGACCGCGATGGATGGCCCGATATCTACTTCACGAACGCTCCCACCGTCGATATGGCCCTGCATGGCAAGAACGTTTTAGGGGCTCTGTATCGCAATAACCACGATGGGACGTTCACCGATGTAACCCAGAAGGCGCATTTGACCAAGCCGTGCCTTGCTATGGGCGTCGCGGTTGGGGACTATGACAACGATGGATGGCCAGACTTATACGTCACCTGTCTCGGCGGTAACATCCTGTATCACAATAACGGGGATGGAACTTTCACCGATGTAACTTCTAAAGCAGGAGTGGCCGACGGGCGCTGGTCTGCGGGAGCCTCCTTCGGGGACTATGACAATGACGGGTTCGTCGACCTGATGGTGTCCAACTATGTCGATTTCCGCCTCAACAACCTTCCGGAGTTCGGCAGCACCCCGTTTTGTCGGTATCGTGGCGTCGACGTACAGTGTGGTCCGCGTGGCCTGAAGGGCGCCGGCGATTCGCTCTTCCACAACAACGGCGATGGCACCTTTACGGATGTCTCCAAAGCCGCCGGGGTCAGCGATCCGCAGGGTTACTACGGGCTGGGCGTCGTGTGGGGCGACTTCGGCGGCGGCGTTGGTCACCCGGATATCTACATGGCCAACGACGCGACACCCAACTATTTCTATCGCAACATGGGCAACGGCAAGTTCGAGGAGATCGGCTACGAATCCGGAACAGCGCTCAGCGCCAACGGAGCCGAGCAAGCTTCCATGGGCATTGCTGTGGGCGATTACAATCACACCGGCCGGCCCTCACTGTTCGTAACGAATTTCGAAAATGAGAACGACGACTTATTCAAGAATGAAGGCGGTTATAACTTCGACGAAGTATCGTATGCCGCTGGCCTCGGCCTGTCTGGTCTGCCGCTGGTGAAGTGGGGCACGGCGTTCGCTGACCTGGATAACGACGGATGGCTGGATCTGATCACGGCGGCGGGTCACATCTATCCCCAGGTGGACCAGATCTCTGGCGAAACCGGCTATCGGGAACCTATGCTGTTGAATCTCAATCAGAAGGACGGCACCTTCTGCGACGCCAGCAACCAGGCCGGTCCCGCGCTTCAGGAAAAGAGGGTGGCGCGAGGACTGGCGGTCGGCGATCTCTTCAACGACGGCAACATGGACGTGGTGATCAACGATCTTGACGGGCGCCCGATGATCCTGAAAGACCACGGTGTCCCGGGGCGCCACTGGGTGAGCTTCGAACTTGCCGGCACGAAGAGCAATCGCCTGGCCCTGAATGCCCGTGTCAAAGTCACCGCGGACGGCGTGGTGCAGACCGGCGAAATCCACAGTGGGGGAAGCTATCTCTCGCAGAACGACCTGCGGCTGCATTTCGGTCTCGGCTCGGCAACCGAAATTGACAGCGTGGAGGTCGACTGGCCCTCCGGCACCGTCGATAAGATCGGGCACCTCGAGGCCGACCACTTCTACTCCATCCTGGAGGGACAGGGTATCGTGCCGCGGGACCGCATTGTGCCGGCCGGGCCGGATCGCGCACCCAGCGTGTCTCCCGCGGCGGCCGAGACAGGCCCGGCTTCGCGATAGAATCCCCCCCTGCTGACGCGCTTTCTTCGGCGGATGCTTTATGGTTTGCTGCTGTCGGGGATGTGCGGAGGGCTGCTTTGCGTATGGCCCCGGAGAGCCCGGCTCGCTTCGATTTCCTTTTGCGCGTCGGCCGGGCGGGATGCCGCCTGATAGGCCCTGGCCAATTCATCATGGAATTTCTCGTTGTCCGGAGCCAGTTCTACGGCCTCTTCCAGGTCTGCAACCGCGGCGGCTGCATCGCCTGCGTCGAGTTCCAGGTCGCCCAGATCGTAATGCGTGTCCGCATCGCGCGGGTTGAGGCGCAGCGCGGTCCGCAGCTCTTCGAGCGCTTGTGCTTTTTTCCCTTCCAGGTCCAGCGCTTCCCCCGCGGCGCGGTGCACATCGGGAATCTCCGGGTGCGCTTTCTCCAGCGCGGCCAGGCGTTCGGCGCCGAGCGCCAGCTGTCCTGTCTTCACCAGCGAGTCCGCGTAGACATACTCCACCTGGGGGACAAGCCCGGGCTGGCCGATCGCGGGCTGTAGTGTCCGGATGCACCCGCGATAATCCCGGGTCATGAACCGGCTGATGCCGAGAACGCTGCGCGCCCCGGGATCGTCCGGGTGCGCCTTCACATAGCGTGACAGAGGCGTAACGGCATCGGCAAAGTGCGAGCCTGCAAAAGCGGCCCGACCCCAGTTGTAGTCCAGCCCCGGCAGGGCGGGGTCCCAGACAGCCGCCTGAGCAAAGAAGGTCATGGCATTGGAGTAGTCGCTTGCGGCGGACGCGATCACTCCCAGGTTGCTGTAGCTGTCGGCGATGGCCGTGGTTGCGTCGTGACGCATCGCTTCCACGCGGCTCTCGGCCGCGCGATCAATCGTGCCGGGATTCGCGGCGCCCCCCGACCCGGGGCCGGAACCATCTGCCTGACCCGATGGATTCATCAGCGCTGCCAGTTTGCTCTTATCGACCGCCAGGGCCCGATTGGCAAGATCGCGGGCGATCTGCATCTCCGCGTGAGCTGCATCCTGCTGGCCCTTCTGCATCAGGATCCGGCCGAGAAGGAAGTGCGCTTTCTGCACCTGATAGCGGTTGCGGGAAACGTCCGTCGTCAGATGAATGGAGCGGCGCAATGCTGCCTCCGCTTCTGCCGCCCGATGCGTATCAAAATAGATTTGACCCAGATAGAGCCATGCGTCCGGATCCTCAGGGTCCAGCGTTACGGCCTTCTTCAGCCAGGTTTCTGCTTCGGCGTCGTTGCCCTGGTTGGCCACGATCTTGCCGAGCGCCGCGTAGCTCATCGCGTCCCGCGGAGAAATTGCCAGCTCTTTCTTCAGCTCTTCCTCCGCTGCCATGACGTGGCCCTGGTCGTCACCGGTCGCGAGCAGGATGACGGCCAGCAGATAATGCACGCCCGGCATGCGCGGATCCTCCGCGATAGCCTGCCGGAACTCCGGAATCGCTTTCGGCTGAAAGTCCGATTCACTGTACGCGCGGCCGAACATGAGATGGATTTGCGGAGTGTCTCCAAAGGACTTTTCCATCTCGGCGAAGAGCTGAGTCGCGCATTTGTCGTCGCCCAGATCGAGACAGGCGACCGCCAGATCGTAGCCGTTGGGGAATGTGGGATCGAGATCCACAGCGGCTTCCAGTTCCTTGCGCGCCTGCTGATCCTGATTCAGCAGCAGCAGCGCGCGCCCCAGCACCTGGTGAGCCTCGGCAAGCTGTTCATGATTCGCCGGGATGCTCTGGACCAGCCGGTTGGCCAGAGTTTTTGCATGCGCCGGATCGCGCAGCGCTAGCGCGGAGCGGGCGTAAGCGAGCAGCAGCGACGCGGAATCGGGTTCCAGGTTCAGGGCTGCATCGAACAGCGGCGCGGCATGCGGGTAGTCGCGGGCGACGCTGTAGCTGACCGCCAGCTCACCAAGGATGTCGGCCAAAAACGCATGATATTCACGGGCAGCATCCTCGAGCCTGCCCTCGCGTTGCAGATTCTGCGCCGTAGTGTAGTGCTGCAGCGGATCGGCTACGCTTTTGCTCCGGGTGGCGCTGCGCGCCGCGGAGACGCCGGAAATCACGAGGAGGGAGAGGACAGCGACGGCGGGAGGTGTGGACCGCAGGGGCATGACAAGACCGAGCACCAGTGGAAAGCCACTGTTGATTTCAAATCGTACCACCCGAATCCGTGTTGCTCCTGGAAAGCATGCCCACCATGGCAGCGGGAAGCGCGGTGCAGTTCGTGGCTCCGCAGCCGTCAACGGAGAACCGGAGCGGAGAGGATCGCAAAAAAGAAGCGGAAGGCGAACTCAGGATTCGCCTTCCGCTTTGTGTGGAGGCCAACTAGAAGAAGTACTTCACATTCAGATCGATGATGCGCTGGTAGGGCGCGTTCGTCTTGGCGTTCATCACGCCGAATGTAGTCTGGTTGTAGTTGGGCGTGATGGCTTTGCTGTTGTAGTCAACGGTGTAGCCCACAGTGTAAGGGGCCGACGAGGCGAAGTCCGGCAACGCATGGTTCAGCCAGTCAAAGGCACTGGCCCGGAACCGGATCGATTGGCTTTCGTGGATCTGAAACGTCCTTTCGATTGCCAGGTCATTGTCGAAATACGGTGCGGCGCTCATGTAGGGGTATTTCTGCCCTCCCTGAGCTCCGATCGCGGGCGCCGTGAAGCACTTCCCATTGAGGACCTGATAATGCCCCAGGCCCGAGGTTGGATTGCAGGTCAGTACCGGCAAAATCGGGATGGAGGCATCGGTGCCGTAGTACGTAGCGGCGCCGAAGCCCGAGCCAATTCCCTGGGCGTTCGCGTTCACCGGCAGACCGGTATAGCTCAGACCCAGGCCGAAGTTGGGAACATTGTTGCCCAGCGCAGCGGGAATGTAACCGCCCTTTTGCCAGGTGGAGATGCCGGAGATCGTCCAGTTCCCCAACAGGTGGTTCAGCGCCGGATTGAAGGCATGAACGCCGCCGCTCTGGTAGGTGTACGACGAATTGAAGACGATCGGGCGGTCAATAGAAGTGGGACCGTAATTCAGGTTCACATTGAACGGATTCTCCTGCAAGCCGGTCCCGAGAGCCTTCGACCAGGTTCCGTTGAGGTCAAAGGTGAGCCGGCCGGCCGTCTTAATCCACGACACCTGCAGCCCGTTGTAGTTGGTGTAATCGGTACCCTGGATCATGTACGCGCTGTTGGTACCGTAAATCGTCATTTTGTTGGCCAGGTCCACGCCGTAGGGGTGGTAATCCGCGGCGTTGTTGCCAGTGGCGGTGTAACAGTTCTTGGTGCAGCTGGTATTGCCGTTCGGATTCTCCTGCAGATCTTCCGGGTTGGTAGAAAGAACGCCCGTCACAGGATCGGGCTTGAAGAAGGAGCCGACCGGGGTCTTGTTCTGATCGGCGACAGCTGAGTAGTTGCTGCCTTGAATTCCTTCGCTGTCGTCGGAAAGCTGGCTGGTGCTGCTCCCGACATAGGCGACATCGAGGACCGAATTCCACTTCAGGCGCTGGTCAATGGTCAGGTTGTAGGCAAAGGTCAGGGGCTGGCTGTAGTCGGTGGGATCGAATCCGGCCTGTGAACTGCTGCTGCAATCCGCGAAGCACGGCGAATAGGCAAGTTGGCTGAGCTGTTTCAGCTCAACCGAGTGGCCGCCCGGCAGGCTATAGCCGAGTACATGCTGCGCCGTGACCAGCGGGGAGGAGACGTCGTTGACCTGAGTCACGAACCGATAGGCGCCCCAACCGCCGCGGACCACGGTGTTGCCGTTGCCAAAGACGTCATAGGACAATCCGAAGCGTGGGTCGAAGTACGCGAACCGGTTCGGCTGGCCGCTCAGCGGAACGCCGGCATCGATCGCATGCCAGTAATACCCAGGGGCATATTTTCCGGCGTTGAAGTCGGGGACGACGCGCTGGGGGTAAAAAACCGCCATACCGATGTGGTCACGATCGTACCAGTGGCCCACGTGCTCTACACGAGCCCCCAGTTCGAGCGTTAGACGTCGTGACGCTTTCCAGGTATCGTCCACAAAGCCGGAGGTTGCCTGATAGGCGGTGTCGGCAATGGGAGACGAATTGTTTTCGCTGTAACCGGTGACGATCCCCATCAGGAACCCGGCCGTTTTATTGTTGGAGCCCATCTGGGTATTGGTGAGGATGTTGTTCGACACTCCAAAACCGCTGAGGTCGCCGTCCTGGTAGGTGCTGAAGGTGCTCTGGAAATTGTCGGTGGTCTGTGTATAGCCGCCGAACTTGATGGTGTGGGAGCCCCACACTTTTGTGATGTCCAGGTTGAACTGCGGAGCTTCCTTACGGACCGCATACTGCCCCGGAGGGTTATCGAAAATCGAGTTCTGCGAGAAGTCGGGGAACGACTGTCCGCCAGGGCTGTTGTAGGCGGGAATATTCAAAGACGAGGTCTGGAAGACCTTGCCGTAGGGATAGCCCAGCGTGCTTCTGTAAGCTGCACTGGGGTTGGGTTCGGTGAAGGGGAAACTGCCAAAGGCCCACGCTGCCATGAAGTCCATGGTGGTGGTGGCGTTGAAGTTGTGCACGAAGTGGCCGGCCATCGATTTGCCGCGGAACACTTCCGGTTCGCCGCCGCCGGGATAGGGGATGGCGTTGCCCGGAGTCCAGTAGAGGTGAGCGCCGTTGCCCTGCGCCAGCTGGGCATCGGAGGCTTGCTGGTAGGAGCCGTAAATTGTGGTGTTGTTGCCCAGATGGTAGTCAACACGGAAACGATAGATCCAGCCGTCGTTGATATTGACGATTGGCTCATAGTAGTTGAATCCACCCGTCTGAACCGGATTCGCGTTGGCCTTGGGCCAGATCTTGGCCAGCGCCGCAGCCCCCGGATCCAGGAATTGTGAGGGGATCTTATTGCCCGAGTTGCTTGCGGTCGAGGAGTTCGCCGGAATGCTGCTGCCGTCCGGGAAGAACGTGCCGGAAAGATCGTTGCACCAGTTCCCCTGGGGGTACGCTGTCGCTGGACTTGCGTAGAAGCCCTGAGGACAGAGCGTATTGTTGTCGGCATTATCGGTGGTGAAGTCGCCCGCCATCATCTCAGGAGAAGGAATGGTCGACTTCAATACATTGGAATTCCCCTGGTTC
>JBAUGH010000386.1:0-8388 GCA_049679565.1 Acidobacteriaceae bacterium | reverse complement strand
CCGGATGAGTGTTTCAAAATGATTCTTGGTAATACTTAAGTACCAATCTGGTATCCGAATTTCAATACAAATTACTTTGCTCCGCTGGACAATTTGGGGGATTCCCATACGCCCTCACTTCCTCATTCGTACTGTTACCCACGTTCCGGGGTAATGCTCCGCGGCTCTTCTGCCGAAGCAGCGTGATTCTCCGAATACCGCGCCTTTCTCCGCTCCACCCGCTCGGAGAAACGTACCGGCGACGAGGTTCTTCCCACCGTCACCCCCGGTTTTCCCGGAGAATTGCGTCATCCCCCTTCACGCGCCTCCTCGCCGCATACGCCGGATCGCACGCCATCCCTCGCACACCTCAAGCGCCCGCACCTGGCGCAGTCGCCCGAGTTTGATTACCTTAGTAGACATACACACATTAACACTATAGTTACCTATTTAGTCGGCATAATAACCCTTGAACCAACAGTCAGTCGGGTACCCGGCCCCCATTCGCGCCTCTTTCGTGGCTTTTCGCCCCGACAGGCAGCTCCCTCTGCTTCGGCTGCTTCGACTCCGCTCTGCCCATACCCGAACTTTTCCCTCGGACTTGCCGATAAACAAGGCGCACGCGTTCGCCGCTTCGCCGCAGGATATACTTCTCCGCAACACTCAGGATTCTCGATGCAGAAGTTCACCTATCGCACGCCGCGGTTTCCCGTCGATCTCCCCATCCGCCTCACAATCGACGGAATGACCCTCGACGCCCGTTGCCGCGAGATCAGCAGGGAAGGCTTGCAGCTGGAGGTTCGCGAACCGCTTCCACCCAATTACAGGGGTACCGTTTCGCTTGTTTATCAGAATCTTGCGCTTGAGCTCCCGGTTGAGCATGCCCACTCCGGATCGTCTCAGGAAGGCCTGAAATTCGTCTTCTCCTCGGAGAAGCAGCGGAGCGAAGTCGCCCAGTTGGTATCTATACTGGCCGCCAACCGCGGCCCCTCCGGCCTGATCCTGGTGAAATAAGCCCTACTTCAGACCCCCGGCGTTCTGCCCGCTGAGCGCCTGCGGCAGCGCCACTTCCGATCCGTTCATCACCTGATACTGCACGATGACGGAGATGCGCCGGTTGGAGGGGTCGGCGGGATTGTCGGGCAGCCGCGGACGCCGGTCCGCAAAGCCGCGCACCTGCGAAATCTGCCCCGGACGCAGGCCTTCCGCCTGCATCAGCCGCCGGGCCTCGTTCGCCCGGTCCGCTGAGAGATCCCAGTTGTCGTAGCCGTTTTTCCCCGAGTAAGGCTTCGAATCGGTGTGGCCTTCGATGGAGATATCGTTCGGCAGCTTGCCCAGTTCCTGCGAAAGTGCCCGCAGCAGGCTGCGCAGCGCCGGCGTGGGCGCAGCACTGCCCAACTCGAAGAATGTGCCGTTGGGCGCTTCCATCAGCTCGATGCGCAGACCTTCGGGCGTCACCGTGATCTCGATCTGATTTTTCAGCTTGTCCGAGTGGTCGATATGATGAATCGACTGCAGCAGGTCTTCCTTCAGCTTCTTCATGTCCTGCGGCCGCAGGGCCACATATTGATCCGAGCCGTTGCGATTGCTGCCCACGACCTTCGCCGTGCCACGGGGATCCTTGAAGTACCCGCCGACCGCCTCCTGCACCTGCCGGCTGGCGTTCATCAGCCACAACACGATGAACAACGCCATCATCGCGGTCACAAAATCGGCGTAAGCCACCTTCCAGGCGCCGCCATGGTGGCCCTGATGACCCTTCTTCTTCCTGACAACGATGATCGGCGGGGCCTGCTCCACGTGTGCTGCTCCTCTCCCGGCTCTTGAGTTCCCTGGTCAGGCTGCCGGCGCCGGTGCTGCGGCTCCCGCTGCTGCGGACGGCTCGTCTCTCTGCCGGCACGACTTCTCCACTTCCTGAAAGCTGGGACGAATATGCTCGGGAACCGCCCGGCGCGCCATCTCGATCGCCACCGACGGCGACATGCCCTTGATAAACGACAGCATCACGACGCGCAGCACGTGATAGTAGGCGTGCTCGTCATCCACCAGCTTGGAGAGATTCGACGCCAGTGGCCCCACCATGCCGTAGCACAACAGAATGCCGAGGAACGTGCCCACCAGCGCAGCCGCGACCTTGTGCCCGATTTCGGCCGGCGGCCCGCCCAACGCGCTCATGGTCACCACGACACCGAGAACGGCCGCGACGATGCCCAGGCCCGGCAGCGAATCGGCGACCGTAGTCAGCGCCGATACCGGCTGCATCGCCCCGGCATGATGCACATCCATATCCAGTTCCATCATCTGATCCACGTCGAAAGGCGTCGCGCCGCCGGTCACCGCCATCCGCATGGTGTCGCACACAAAATCGCGGGCATGGTGATTCTTCAGAAACTGGGGATACTTCGAGAACACGGTGCTCTTTTCCGGCTCCTCGACATCCATCTCGATCCCGACCAGCCCGTCCTTGCGCGCCTTGTTGAAGAGCTGAAACATCATGCGCAGGGACTCGAGATAGCGCTGCTTCGAATAACCCGAACCGCTCAGAATCCGCGTCAGCCCCGCGACAGTCTTTTTCAGCACATGCATGGGATTCGCCGCCAGCATCGTTCCCAGCGCGGCTCCGCCGATGATGATCAGTTCTGATGGCTGCATCAGGACCAGCAGAGGTCCCTTTTCCATCAGAAAGCCGGTCAGCACGGCGGCGAAAACCAACAGGATGCCAATAATTGAAAACATCGTCCTGCTTCCTCCGGGGAATGAGCGCCATCTCCAGGGCCGACTTCCGGCCGTCGCGATCGTCTCGCCTGGATGAACGGGTTGCCCGTTCTCTATCGGCACAACAGGCCGGCTCTTCCAGAGTGCGAATCTCGCTCCGGCTGGGGATTGACAATGAGCCGGGAAGGCGTTTACGCCGGGTTGAGAAACGCGGCCTGCAGCTGCAGCGCCGCTTTCTCCACGGTCACCGGCTTACTGTAGTAAAAGCCCTGGATCTCGTAGCAGTGCTGGGAGCGAAGAAAGGCCAGTTGCCGCTCGTTTTCGACACCCTCCGCCAGAACCTCCAGGTTCAGCGCCTTGGCCATCTGAATGATGGCGGTCGCGATGGCGGTATCGTCGGCATTCATGGGAACGTCGCGAACGAAGGATCGATCGATCTTGAGGCGGTTGACCTTGAACTGCCGCAGATATCCGAGGCTGGAGTAGCCGGTTCCGAAGTCGTCGATCGTCAGCTTCACTCCCAGTGCGCGCAGCTCCTGGGTCATCCCGAGCATGACGTCTTCGTTTGTCAGCAGCACGCCTTCGGTCAGCTCCAGCTCCAGATACTTCCCCTCCAGTCCGGTCTCTTCCAGCAAGCTGCGAATGAGCCTCGCAAAGCCTTCGTGCCGGAATTGAATTGCGGACACGTTCACCGCCACGGGAACCGCGGGCAGCCCCGCAGTCTGCCACTGACGGGCCTGCCGGCAGGCGTTGCGCAGCACCCACTCGCCAATCGGCACAATCAGTCCGGTGCTTTCCGCCAGGCTGATGAAGCTCCCCGGAGGAACCAGACCCAACTGCGGATGCTGCCAGCGGAGCAGGGCTTCCAGCCCGCGAATGGCCCCGGTGCGCATATCGACCTGCGGCTGGTAGACGAGGAAGAGCTCCTTCCTCTCCAGCGCCAGGCGCAGGTCGTTCTCCAGCATCAGCCGCTGGCGGATTCGTTCGTTCATCTCCTCGGTGAAGAATCGCAGTTCGTTCGACCCCTGCTCGCGGGCCGAGTACATGGCCACGTCGGCCCGCTTCAGCAGGGCGTCGGCGCTCGTGCCGTCCTTGGGATAGAGGCTGATCCCGACGTTGCAGGAGACATTCAGTGAATGTCCCAGCAGCGAGAAGGAGTTCCCCAGCGCGCCTACAATCCGGCGGGCTACCTGCTCGGCCGCGCGAGTCTCCGGCAGCTCGGGCAGGATGACGGCGAATTCCGCGCCCGAGAGCCGGGCCACCGTGCTGTTTTCGCCGGTGGCGGCCAGAATGCGCGCCGCGATCTCCTGCAGAAGCCGGTCCCCGAAGGTTTCTCCCAGCGAGTCATTGATGATCTTGAAGCGGTCCAGCTCGACGATCAGCAGCGCCGCCTGCCCGCCCCGCCGGCGGGCCTCCGCGAGAACATTCTGCAGACGCTCCTCAAACAGCGCGCGGTTCGGCAAAGCGGTTACCCGGTCGTAATAAGCCAGCAGATGAATCCTGCGGTCCGCCAGTTTGCGCTCGGTGATGTCTTCCGCGGTTCCTTCGTAGCCCAGCGTCTCGCCGCTCGCATCGCAGGCTCGACGCAGGTGCAGTGCCAGCCATCGCTGGCCGCCGTCCTTGCCGGGCCTCTCGGCTTCGAAGGTGCGATAGCAGCCGCCCTCGAGGCTTCGCGCCACTTCCCTCCAGCTGCCGGGATCGCCCGCGAGCGCTTCGCCCAGATGCGCAACCTGTTCGAACAGTGGCTGCGGCGAAGGAAAGCCGCACAACTGCGCCAGGCGCGTATTGACATGCAGCGGCTGCCCATCGGCGCGCATGCGGAAGATGGCCACGGGTGCGTCGGCGAAGAGACGCTCGCAGGTTTCGCTGGTTTGCGCCAGCTCCCGGTTCGACTGCTCGTAGCAGCGCAGCAGCCGGTCGACAGGCGCCAGCGCCTCGTGCCAGACACTCTCGACCGAGCGGGAGCGCCGCCGCTCGACAAAGGGCTGCTCGCCCGCGGGCGCTTCCCGCGGAGGCGCATCCTGCTGCTCTGGCGGCCGCACGGCGTCCGGCACACAAACCGTGTCCGGCAGGATTTTCCGGGAGGGCCGGCGAAAATGCATGCCCATCCATCGGCACTTCCCCCAAAAGTTCCAGCCCTGAAATCGATTTCGAGCCCGCCGCCCGCCCTCTCCAGTTGAAAGATAAGCCTCGATTTGCCGATAAGAAGGCGACCTTCGACAGCGCTCGGCTCGCGATTCTGAACCGCATCGGCCCCGGCGTTTCGACCCACGAACCCGGTTCTCATGCAGCAGGCAGGCAAACAGTGAAGATGAGCGTGGACAAGAGCACCCTGGGCGGCTTCCTGGTCGCGCTGAGCGCCGTAGGGTTGGGCCTGGTGCTGGAAGGCGGCCGGGTGGCGCAGGTGCTGCAGCCGACGGCGGCCCTGATCGTGCTGGGCGGCACCCTCGGTGCGGTGCTGGTGCAGTTCCCGATGCGCATCCTGCTGGAAGCGCTCTCCCAGCTGAAGCACGTCTTTTTCGAGGCCGAGCCGGAGCCGGATTCCCTGATCCAGAACCTGCTGCGTTACGCCTTCAAAGCTCGCAAGGAAGGCATCCTGTCGCTCGACGCCGAGCTGGCCCGCATCCAGGATCCGTTCCTGAAGGAGAGCCTGATGCTGGCCATCGATGGGGTGAGCGCGGCGGACCTGCGCAAGATGATGGAGCTGCAGATCGAGTACCGCGGCGAAAAGGATGAGCGCATCCCCCGGGTTTTCGAAGCGGCGGCCGGCTTCTCGCCGACCATCGGCATCCTCGGCGCGGTGCTGGGGCTGATTCAGGTGATGCAGCATCTGCAGGACATCACCCTGGTGGGTCGCGGCATAGCCGTAGCCTTCGTGGCCACCATTTATGGCGTGGCCGCGGCCAACCTCGTCTTCCTGCCCTGCGCGGGCAAGCTGAAGATCCGCATCCGCGAGCGCCAGGTGCTGCAGGAGATGATCCTCGAAGCCGTGCTTTCCATCATGGAAGGCGTCAACCCGCGGGCTCTCGAGCTGCAGCTGGGCAGCTATCTGCCGGCGCGGACGCGGGGCAGCCTGACCAAAGTGGCCTCGTCGAAGGCGGTGGCGCAATGAGACGGCGCCGGCATGCCGAGGAGCACGTGAACCACGAGCGGTGGCTGGTCTCCTACGCGGATTTTGTGACCCTGCTGTTTGCCTTCTTCGTGGTCCTGTTTGCCTCGGCGTACCGCGACAACCAGGCGATGGTGCGGCTTTCCTCCGCCATTCACAACGGGTTCCAGACGCTGGGCGCTTTCTCCGGCGGCACGGACCAGAAGCCGATCGCCTACTTCCCTGCCCCGGGAGCGCCGGCGGATCGTCCGCCGCGGCCGAGCGACCCGAAGACGGTGGGGGCGGTGGGCGCGGGTCCTTCGCCGGTCGATCTGGCGCTGCTGCGCCGGCAGCTGGCCGATGCGATGGGCGCGGAACTCCGGAATCACGAGGTCGAGATGCGGGTGACGCCGGAGGGCTTTGTCATCAGCCTCCACGAGCTGGGATTCTTCGACAGCGGGCAGGCGGCGCTGCTGCCGGGCGCGGCGGAGAAGATCGAGCGCATCGCGAAGATCCTGTCGGCACACGATCTCGATCTGCGGGTGGAAGGGCATTCGGACAACCAGCCGATCCACACCGCGGAGTTCCGGAGCAACTGGGAGCTGTCGACGGCGCGGGCCATGACGGTGCTGCTGCTGCTGGTGAACCAGGCCGGGTACAATCCGGCCCGGATCTCGGTGTCGGGGTATGCGCAGTACCGGCCGATCGCCGACGACTCGACCGCCGAAGGCCGCCGGAAGAACCGGCGCGTCGACCTGGTGGTGGTCGGGACGGCAGCGCCCGCAGCCGCCCGGCCCTAGAAGGCTGCGGGTACCAGGCGACAGGTTACAGGTGAAGAGAGCAGGCTGAGACGTGGGCCCAAGCAGGATCGGCGAGCGGGATCAGACGCCGGCTAACTGATTCTTGTTCTGGTACATGGCCGCGTCGGCTGCAGCGATGACCCGCTCGGGGCTGTCGCCGGGATGCCATTCGGCCAGTCCGACGGCAGCATCGACCGCTACCTCAAGAGGCTTCTGGCGGCTGCTCTTGTCGAGGGTGTATTTGCCGAAGACCCATTCGCGGATGCGGTCGGTGTGCAGGCGGGCGCCCTGGGCGTCGCAGGCGAGGAGCACAACAAACTCATCGCCGCCCCAGCGGCCGACCAGGTCGCCCGTGCGGGTGATGGTCTGCAGCTCGCCGGCAAACTGGCGCAGAAGCGCGTCGCCGGCGGGATGGCCGTGGCGATCGTTGATTTGTTTGAAGCCGTTCAGGTCGAGCATGACGACGCAGAAAGTCTGCCCGTTGGCGATGTGCCAGCGGATGCGTTCCTCCACGCTGCGCCGATTGGCCACGCCGGTGAGGTCGTCCTTCATGACGAGGTTTTCGACTTCGCGGAGGCGGGTCTCGTATTTGGTGACCTCGGCCTTGAGCTGCGCGACCATGTGTTCGTTGTCGCGGGTCATGCGATCGACGCTGTCTTTGAGCTCGTTGACGCGCTGGACCAGAGAGATGCGGATGGTGGCGAGGTCGTTAAGATCGGCCAGGGATTCGAGACGGACGGTGACCTGGCGGAACTGGCTGGTCTGACCCTGGGTGCGGTCGTCGACCGATTCGGCGGTTTTGGCCAGGGCCAGGAGAAGCTCTTTAACCTCGTCGGCGCGGGCCTTGAAGTGGTCGGCGGTGCGGGCGCCCCATTCCTGAAGCTGAATCTCGACCTGCTTCTGGACCCAGCGGAGGGTGGGATCGGAAGGATCGGCGGCGACGCGATGCTCGAGGCCCTCGAGGCTTCTTTCGAGGTTCTGGCCGGGGCCGGGACAGCATTGGGCGGCGCTTTGGCCCATGGCCAGCAGCGCGGCGCGGTAGCACTCCATCGCAGCGCCGGAGGGTTCGCGCGGAGGCTCAGGGGGAGGAGTGCCGGGCAGGTCCTGGTCGAGATATTTTTTCAGAGATATCAAGCGTACGATCTCCGATGTTCGAACTTCAGCGGCTCCCGAACGGAGCAACCTCTCCGGATGGTGCGAACGATCCGGCAGTACTGCGAAGGTGTTCGAGCTGAAGGGTCTATAACGGCACAACCGTGGAAAAGTTTCAGGGGTCGCGGGCCAGGGGCCGGGGAGAGCGCGGCCGCCGGCTTGTGGCGGCGCGCCGCCCGGGTGAACCGTGGGTGGAGGCGGGGACATCTTTGCAAATCATCCCCCTCGTCCCCTGGTATGTAGGAGAAAACAAAGAGCCAGCGAACCATCATCATCCCCCCTCGCCCCTGGTCGCGTGCCGGCTTGAGGGCGCGACGGCGCGGGTGGAACCCGCTATCCCGCCCGGGAGGCTCGACGGAGCGAAGGCGGGGGCATGGACCCGGGACGAGAGGCGGCAGGAATTCCTGCAAATCATCCCCCTCATCCCCCGGTATGTGAAGCCAATGAAGGTTCCAGCTGGCCGATCGACTCGGGAAGAGAGGCGGCAGGGATGTTTGAAAATCATCCCCCTCATCCCCCTGCAAGTGAGGGCAACGATGATGCGGGCGGGGCGATCGACCCGGGTTCGATCTGCCCTGGGTCGCGTTCCCCCGGGCCGCGGGCAGCGAGCCGAGTCCGGACATGGAGGGCCAGCCGGGAACCGGAGGACATTCT
>JBAUGH010000385.1:0-2307 GCA_049679565.1 Acidobacteriaceae bacterium | reverse complement strand
GCCCGTACCCATCCAGCGCTGCCCGGGGCCGAACGGGAGCTGGTAGGTGCCGGCAAACTTGCTTTCGAAAGAACCGGTCGAGTCCTCGGCCCACTCCACACTCTGGTTATATTTGTTCACCGCCGTCACGAAGTTGTCGTAGAGCCGCGGCAGCTCGACGTTGGCCAGGAAGTTCAGATTGTTGGACAGATGCTTGTCCGCCTGCACCTGGAAGGCGCTGAAGTACGTAGTTGCTGACTGGTCCCATGCCCGCGCGACATTGGAGTATTGCGGGAAAGGCTTCAGCGACTGGTAGACCGTGGCGCCCCCGCCGAACTGCGTGGCAAAGTTTGCGTAGGGAGCGGTGAAACCCGCTGCTTTGGCTGCCGCGGAGTTGATGTTCTGCGTAAGCAGTGCCCCGTACGCCAGTACCGAAGGATCAGGCTGGCTGATCGGGTTGAGGTTATAACCGGAAAGATGCGTAACCCGGTTCGCCGTGTAGTCGGTGGTCAGCATGATATGCCAGGGCAACTGGCGCTGAACGCTCAGGGTCCACATCTGCAGGATGGGCGCCTCGCCGTTCTTCTGGTCGTCGAGGTAATAGATGGTCTGGCCAACACCCAGACCCGGGTTGAAGGGCGTCGGACTGACGGTGGGAACCGGATTGGGTGCTCCGGAGGCGTTGCTCCATGGGCCGTAGGCGGAGGTATAACCGCCGGTGGAGTTCAGCGTGTAACTGCCACCCAGCAATCCCGCCATGTTGACGGGGGAACCGTAAGCGCCTTCCCCCTGGCCGTAGGCGCCGCCGTAGCCCAGGGCCGTAAGGTAGTAACCGGCCTGGAGCACCGTGTTTTTATCGAGACTATAGGCGAAGCCCACCCGCGGACCGAAGTTCAGATTGTGAATCGAGATCTGGTTGTATCCCGCACACCCTGCGCAGTTGCCATATTCCGTGGCAGCGCCGGGCAGGTTGCCGGCGGCTGGATTCGGGGTGGCGGCGGCCAGGAACACGTTGTTGTTTCGCGCCATGGTATACGGCATCATCAGGTCGTAGCGCAGGCCTGCGTTCAGCGTCAGCCTGCTGGTGAGCTTGATGTCATCCTCGAGATACGCGGCGACTGCATCCGTGTTAAGGGCGGTGGTGGTGGCCGCGGAGCGCGCCGCCGAATCCGGCAGACCCAGCAGGAAGCTGGCGAAGGAGCTGCCCCACTTGGAGAAGTTGGGATTGGTCGTATCCGGAACGGAGGTTTCCGCCTGGCTGAAGCTAATCTGGCCGCCACTGTAGTTGTTCAGGATGGAAGCGTAGTAGTGATGGAACTCACCACCGAAGTTCAAAGTGTGGCGTCCCCGATTCCATGTCCAGTTGTTGAAAAGGTTCCAGCCAAAATTGTTGACGTGGTAATGGACGATGTCGCTGTTGAAGTTGCCCCAGCCCGTGGGCGGCTCCTGCCCGTTGAAGCTGATGTGCGGCATGGTAGTGCCACCCACGATGCCGGCGAAGCTCACATTCTGGTTGGCGTTCACGTTATTCTGCCATTTTTGCTGCCCCGATAAGCCAGCCGTCACCACCAGGTTGGGAGTGATGGTCTTCGAATAATTCACCAGCACGATATTGGCATTATCGGTCAGGTCCTCCACTCCGCTCAGCGGGTTGTCGGCCGGCACAACGGCAACGAGAGTGCTGGTACCGCTGGTTTCCTCCTCGATCTGCGGGGTGTAGTAGTGGTTGCGCCACCAGGTGATGCCGATATTCTGGCTCTGCGATATCTGGTGATTCAGGGTGACGCCCCAGGCCCGGTTCTGGATGCTGACGGAGTTGATTGCGGGGGCCTCGTTGTTTTGCAGGCCATAGTTCGTTCCGGTCGCATTGGGTGCGGGAATGTACTTCAGCAGCGACGCAGACAACGGATCGATGCGGTTCGGGCAGATCACGTTCGGCTGCGTACCGTTGCACCCCATGAACTGCTTCCCGGTCTGCGGATCATAAATGGGAATCAGGTTGCCATTGGAGTCCACAAATTTGCTGAAGTCGCCCGATACCTCGGCCGGGGTCGGAACCGAACCGAAGCCGGACTCGCCCTGGTTCCAGTTGAACAGATCGATGCTGAACAGGAAGAAGGTCTTGTTGTGCCCGTCGTAGAGGTGGGGAATGACCACCGGACCGCCGATCGTGCCACCCCAGTCAGTTTGAATATCCTTCGGCGGAATTGGCTGGCCGGCGGAATTGTAAACCGGGAAGAAGCCGTCCGAGTCAAACGCGCTGTTGCGATCGATCAGGAATCCGTCGCCGTGCAGTTGGTTGGTGCCGGTACGCATGTTGTAATCGAC
>JBAUGH010000384.1:0-9503 GCA_049679565.1 Acidobacteriaceae bacterium | reverse complement strand
GTGCTCGGCCATGCAGCCGGCGATGTGCGCGTGATGGTGCTGCACGCCGATGGGCCGGAGTCCCGTTTTCTGCAAAGCGAACTGTGTGCTCAGGTAGCCGGGATGCAGGTCGTGTGCGACGGCGGTGGGTGTGACGTGGAAGAGGCGGCGCATCCGTTCGAGCGTCTCCTCGAAAAAGCGCAGCGTCTCGAAGTTCTCGAGGTCGCCGAGGTGCTGGCTGGGGATGGCGAAGCCGGCGCGGGTCAGGCAGAGGGTGTTTTTCTGCTGCGCGCCGCAGGCGAGGACTTCCGCTTCGCCGCGGCCGAGCCACACGGGCATGGGGGCGTAGCCGCGGGCGCGGCGCAGCAGCATGGTCTGGCCGGCAACGACGCGCACCACGGAATCGTCGACGCGGGTGTGGATGCGGCGATTGTGATGGGCGAAGCAGTCGGCGATGCCGGCCAGATGCTCTTCGGCTTCGGCATTGTCGATGACGATGGGCTCTTCGCTGATGTTGCCGCTGGTCATGACCAGGGCCGCGTCGTTGCCGCCGCGCTCGCGCAGGATGCGGAAGAGCAGGTCGTGCATCGGGGTGCAGGGGAGCATGACGCCGGTGGCGGGATTGCCGGGCGAAACAGCTTCGGCAAGGCCGCCTCCGAGATGAGCGGCGGGGCAGCGGCGGAGCAGCACGATGGGCCGCTCGCGGCTGGTGAGGACGGCGCGCTCCTCAGCGGAGAGGAAGCACAGGGAGGAGGCGACTTCGGCATCGGCGACCATGATGGCGAAGGGTTTTTCGTTGCGATGCTTGCGGCGGCGCAGCTCCTCGACCACGGCGGGGCGGCGCGCATCGCAGGCCAGCTGATAGCCGCCGAGGCCTTTCCAGGCGACGATGCCGCCGTCGCGGAGACGGTCGGCTACGCGTTCGAGGATGGCGTGGGCGCCGGCGGCCTGCGGCTCTTCTTCACCGGGGATGGTGAGGATGAGGCGCGGGCCGCAGACCGGGCAGGCGTTGGGCTGCGCGTGGAAGCGGCGATTTTCGGGATCCTCGTATTCACGGCGGCAGTTCGGGCACATGGGGAACTCGGCCATGGTGGTCATGGGCCGGTCGTAGGGAACGTCGAGGATGATGCTGTAGCGGGGGCCGCAGTTGGTGCAGTTGGTGAAGGGATAGTCGTAGCGGCGGTTGGCGGGGTCGGCGGTGTCGGCCAGGCAGGGATCGCAGACGCAGATGTCGGGGGGAACGAGAGCGAAGGCCGATCCAGCGGCATCGCTCTGGCGAATGGCGAAGGCGGTCTCGCCGAGGACGGGGATCCGGGCGCTGGCGATGCTGGCGATGCGCACCAGCGGGGGGGCCTCGGCGGGCAACGCAGCGAGGAAGGCGTCCACCGTTGCGGGCCGGCCTTCGACCTCGATGAAGACGCCGCGCGGCGAGTTGAGCACGAAGCCGGCGAGGCCGTGGCGGCGCGCGAGATTGTAAACATAAGGGCGGAAGCCAACGCCCTGGACCACGCCGTGGATCTGCAGCTGAAGGCGAATTGTGGCCGGGTCGGGAATCGCCGCTGCTCCGCCAGAGAACGAACCTGACGATGATACCGGATGCAGCGATTCCCTCGGCGGGGGGAGGGGCGGTGCGACTCAGGCGGCCTGAACGAACTCGAGTTCGAGGGTGATGAAGACCTCCTCGCCCACCAGCACGCCCCCGGTTTCCATGGCGGCGTTGAAGGTGAGGCCGAACTCCCGGCGGTCGATTTTGGTGGTGGCCGAGACTCCGATACGGGTGTTGCCCCAGGGGTCCTTGATGGGGGGCGTGGGCCCTTCCACCTCGAACTCCACTTCGCGGGTGGTTCCGTGAATGGTGAGCGGGCCGGCTACGACAACGCTTCCGTTGGCTTTGCGGGTGACGCGGGAGGAGGAGAAGGTGAGGGTGGGGAACTTCTCGGCGTCAAAAAAGTCAGGGCTTTTCAGATGGGTGTCGCGCTGGGGGTCGCGGGTGTCGATGGTGGAAACGTCGATCGAAGCGTCGACGTGCGATTTCGCGAGGTCGGCCGGATCGTAGGTGAGCTTGCCGGTGACGCCGGTGAAGCGGCCGCGCACGTTGGCGATCATCATGTGCCGGACGCGAAACTCCGCGAGGGAGTGGACCGGGTCGATGGTCCAGGTGCTGGTGGCGGGTGCGGGGTTGGTGCTCATGGGTGTTTCTCCTCCTGGTGGCTTAGATTCGCGAGTTCGATAGTTGTTGCAACAAATAAATGCCGCTACTCCAGAGGGCCGCGGCAGGCTTCAAGGAGATGGGAGAGCCGGCTGAGCTGCTTTGCCTCGAGGTGGCCGAGCTGGCGGCGGTGGAGGGCGCAGATGGGCTGATCGAGGCGGGAGAGAAGGCCGAGCCCTTCGGGGGTGACGCGGGTGAGGACGCGGCGGCGGTCGGCATGCTGGCGGCAGCGGGCGACCAGCCCGCGTTTTTCGAGGCGATCGAGCAGGCGGGTGATATCGGGGTCGCGGGTGATCATGCGGGCGGCGATTTCCCCGCACAGCAGGCCTTCGGGAGCGCCGCGCAGGATACGGAGCGCGTTGTACTGGGTAGGGGAAAGGCGATGCTGGCGGAGAAGCTGCGCGGGACGCCGCGCGAGCCGGTCGGCGGTGCGCTGGATTTCGACGAAAAGCACTTCCTCGGGGCAGGCGGAGCGGGAAGGGCCGGATTGGGAGCCGTGGCTCATATCCGGAAGGATGGCGGTTGCAACCGGTAAGTGTCAAAAAGAGTTGCCGGGGGGAATCCCGGGGCAGCAGTGGATGCGGTACCGGGCGGCGATCGGAAACTGAGGGGAGGGGAAGCTAGCTGGAGAGGGCGAGGCGGTCGCCGGGTTCGATGCGGCAGGCATCGATCTGGCCGGGGGCGAGCTCGAGGACGCTGTGGGTTCGCAGGCTGACGCTGGTAATCCGCCAGGGGGGGAGGCGGCGCCAAGTTTTCACCACGCGGAGATCCTTATCGAGGGCGACGACGTCGATGGGGAAGCGCATGCCGATGGTATGGACTCCGGAGGAGGGGCGGATGAGGATGCCGGAGCCGGGATCGAGGCCGGATCGTCCGAGAAGGCCGTACAAGCGGCTCAGAAAGCTGTCGGCGAGACCGATGCTCGATCCGATCGTGACGGCCTTCTCAGGAATAGTGACAGTCAGGGTATCCATAAGCCTTCGCCTCTTCCCCGGGGAGCGAGGCGTGAGTTGGTTGCAGTGTGCCGCCGATCCGCGAGCAGGGTAGGCTCACAGGCAGGCAAGCGGCACAATTTCAGTTGCAGCTCGTTGCAGCGAGCCGGGAGGAGAGAGCGGCCAGGAGCATCAGGCCGTTCTCTTTCTGCGCAGGACGATGACGCCCAGCACCAGAACGCCGAGGGCAGCGGCAACCGCACGAATCATGATGGCAGTACCCATAGCTTGGCTCCTTTCCCGGCACGCGCCGTAGTTCCGATTTCTGTCTGCAGGCGGCCCGAATCCTTATGCAGACTTCTTGTGACCCCTTCTCCGCATGATGATGAGACCAACCACCACCACGGCGAGCGCGAGAGCGACGATACGCACGATCATGCCCGATGCCATAATGAATCTCCTTTCCGGCGCCGCCTGAGGCGAGCGCGCTAGTTAGAGCAAACCCGGATCTCCCTGGTGTTACTTGAGGTTGGCGCTGAGGGTAAGGAACGCGGGCGCCAGCAGCACAATGAACAGACAGGGAAAGATGAAAAACACCAGAGGAAACAAAATCTTGAGTTTGGTTTTGGCTGCGGCTTCTTCGGCGCGCTGCCGCCGGGAGGTACGGATCTCTTCGGAATAGCGGCTCAGAGCGCGGACGATGGGGGTGCCGAAGCGGTCGGTTTGCTGGAGCATGGTGACGAGGGAGCGGAACTCCTCAAGGTTGGTGCGGTCGGCCATGCTTTGCCAGGCGTCGAGGCGCGGTTTGCCGGCGCGCTGTTCGAGATTGATCTGATTGAACTCCTCATTGAGCTCGGGATAGCTGAGGGCGATTTCCTGGCCGATGCGGAGCAGGGCCTGATCGAGGCCCAGTCCGGCCTCCACGCAGATGACCAGCAGGTCGATGGCGTCGGGAATGCCTTTCTGGATCTTCTTTTTGCGGCGATTGACGGCGCGGGTGAGCCAGATATCGGGCAGCAGATAGCCGACCGCGGCGAGGGCGAGGCACCAGAAGGCGGTGTTGCTGTGGATGAAGGTGCCGCCGATGATGCCGGCCACCGGGCCCATGAAGCGGGCGGTGAAGTAGAGGTCGAGCTGGTTGCCGCCCTTAAGCCCGGCGCTGACGAAGCGCTGGCGAAGCCGTTCGTCCTCGGAGAGGCCGAGGCGGGCGCGGAAGGCGCGGGCAAGGGAGAGGAGCCGGTCGCGGGCGACTTCCTTGCCGCGGATGGTCCGTTTGTCGGGGCGATCGCTGGTGACGATGTCGAGGATGCGCCGGGCCTGCTGCGAGGGGCGCAGCAGGAAGGGCGCGGTCAGCAGCGTGATCACGCAGAAGACGGTGAAGCAGAGCGCAATGTAGAAAAAGATCACCATAGTCGTATCCGGCTACACATCGATGGCGTTGATAATGCGATTGATGACGAAGCCGCCCATGAGAATCAGGACCGCGCACAGTCCGAGCAGCTTGTGGCCCACGGGGTCGTGGAGCAGGGGCTTGGAGTATCCCGGGTCCATGACGTTGATGAGCAGCATGACGATTCCGGGCAGCCCGGTGAGGATCCAGCCGGTCATGCGGCCCTGGGCGGTCTGGGTGCGAATTTCTCCCTGGATGCGCTGCCGTTCGCGGATGACGTGCACCGAGCGGTCGAGCACTTCGACCAGGTTGCCGCCGGTTTCGCGCTGCACCACGATGGCGGTGACCATGACGCGCAGGTCCTGGGAAGGAACGCGATCGAGCAGCTGCATGAGGGCATCGCGCAGCGGCAGGCCGAAGTTCTGCTGGCGAAAGACCTCGCTGAATTCGGTGCAGGCAGGCTCGGGGGCGCCCTGGGCCATGATCTCGATGGCGGCGGCGGTGGAGTGGCCGGCGCGCAGCGAGCGGGCCATCATATCGATGGCGTGGGGGAGGGCTTTTTCAAAGGCGCGCAGGCGGCGGCGGCGGGCAAAGGCGATGCGGCCCCAGGGGAGCAGGGCGGCGACCAGGGTGGCGGAGACCTGCACGGCCGGCAGATGGATGAAGAACAGGCTGACTACATAGCCGATGGCGCCCATGGCGGCGGTCTGGACGAGGAAGGCGGAAGCGGTGGTATTGAGGGCGGCCTGGGAAATCCACTTCTGCAGCCGGGCCATGGAAATGTATTTGCTCATCGACTGGCCGATCCAGTCGAAGCGGCTGCTGGCGGTTTTGCGCAGCAGTTCGCTGGCCTGCATTCCGGCTTCGCCCGCGCCTGCCCTGTCCACGGATACGGCGGCGAGCCTCTGTTGCAGAACTTTATCGACGCGGCTGGGCGCAGTGGCGACTGTGATCACCGCGAAGGTGATCAGCAGGACAGCGAAGAAGCTGGTGGCGATCAGAATCATGACAGTCTCACCGTTAAACTTCCACCGAATGATCGAGCAGACCGGCGGGGATGGGGATACCTGCAGCTTTGAGCCGCTCGGTGAATTTGGGCACGATGCCGGTGGAGCGGAAGCGACCCTTGACCTTGCCGCCCTCCCCGATGCCTTCCTTCTCGAAAACGAAAATGTCCTGCATGCTGATGACGTCGGAGTAGGCGCCGGTGAGCTCGGAGACGTGGGTAATGCGGCGGCTGCCGTCGCTCATACGGGCGACCTGCACGATGACGTGAATGGCGGAGGCGATCTGCATGCGGATGGCTTTGTCGGGCAGGCGGATATCGCCCATCATGCACATGGTTTCGAGGCGGGACAGGCCGTCGCGCGGGGTATTGGCGTGGATGGTGGTGAGGGAGCCGTCGTGGCCGGTGTTCATGGCCTGCAGCATGTCCATGGCTTCCTCGCCGCGGACCTCGCCGAGGACGATGCGGTCGGGGCGCATACGCAGGGCGTTGATGACCAGCTCGCGCTGGCGAATGGCGCCTTTGCCTTCGACGTTGGGGGGGCGGGTTTCGAGGCGCACGACGTGGTCCTGGCGCAACTGCAGTTCGGCCGAATCCTCGATGGTGACGATGCGTTCCTTTTCCGAGATGAAGCTGGACAGGGCGTTCAGCAGGGTGGTTTTGCCGGCGCCGGTGCCGCCTGAAATCACGATATTGAGGCGCGCCTGGACGGCGGCGCGCAGCATGTCGAGCATGGGGTTGGTGAGCGCCTTGTTCTGAACCAGCTTTTCCGCGGTCATGGGCGAAGAGCCGAAGCGGCGGATGGAGAGAATGGGGCCGTCGATGGCCAGCGGCGGGATGATGGCGTTAACGCGCGAGCCGTCCTTGAGGCGGGCATCGACCATGGGGGTGGATTCGTCGACCCGGCGGCCGACCGCGGAGACGATCTTGTCGATCACCTGCAGCAGGTGGCGGTTGTCGCGGAAGGTAACGCTGGTCCGCGACAGGACTCCGCGCCGCTCCACGTACACATTGGCAGCGGTGTTCACGAGGATGTCGTTGATGGTGTCGTCTTTGAGCAGCTGCTCGAGGGGGCCGAGGCCGAACACCTCGTCCAGAACTTCCTGGGCGACGCGGTCCCGCTCCGAGGAGCTGAGCGGCACGCCCTGTTCGCCGATGATCTGCTGGATGAGCAGGAACAGCTGCTGTTGTCCGGCGCGGGTTTCCTGGGCCTCGCCCAGCTTTTCCAGATCGAGCCGGTTGATCAGCTCGGCGTGGACCGCGGACTTGAGCTCCTGCTGTTCTTTCTCCCGCAGCGGCCGGGCGGCAGGTGCGCCGGTACGCAGCCCGGAGCTGTTGCGCAGGTTGGCGGCATCGGAACGGGGCTGTGTGACATTGAGAGTGAGGTCGCCCACCGTTATTCAGTCCTTTTCTGGCCGAACAAAGAGAAGCCTTTGCGGGCCGGCTGGGCTTTCGGGGTCTCGTCGTCTCCGGTGAGCAGCGCCGTCCATTTGGCAAACTGCGTGGAGATCTCCGACTTCTTGTCCAGGGCGATAGGCTCGCCCACGTTGATGGCGCGCTGGCACTCGGCATAGGCATTGCACAGCCGCACTTCGACGGGGACGCGAATCGCCTTCTCGATCTGCTCGATGGCGATGGCGCCGTGGGAGGAGTAGCGGTTGATGATGACGTGCAGGCGGGCGGAGGTGGACTCGTTGCGGCTGAGGCCGTCGATGTAGCGGGAGAGATCGCGGATGGCGCCGATGTCGGGGGTGGAAACCAGATAGATCTGGTCGGAGCGGTCCATGACGGCGAGGGAAACCTCTTCGAGGGAGGTCTCGCAGTCGAGCAGGATGTAATCGTACTCGCCGCGCAGGAACTCGAGGGTGCGCTCGAGGGCATCGGGATCGACGGTGCGCGAGAGGTCGTGCGACTCGGGGGAGGAAAGCACTTCGAGGCCGCTGGAATGCTTGGCGATGAAGCCGCGCAGCAGGGTGGAGTCGAGGCGATTGACGTTGCGGATCAGCTCGTCGAAGTGGTAGCGGGCGCCGTCCAGCCCGAGGTACAGGCACACATGGCCGAACTCCGGGTGGTTGTCGATGAGCAGCACGCGCTTGTTGTGCTGGCGAACGAGGTAGGAGGCGAGGGTGACGGCCACGGTGGTGGTGCCGACGCCGCCCTTGGCGCCAAAGAAGGAGATAATGTGGCCGGTCGAACGGGCCCGGCCCATGGTGGCGGCCCACTGTCTTTCCTGGCGGCTGAAGGTGTCCGCCAGCTGCCGGGGGTCGACGGGGTTCCTGAGGACTTCGTTGCAGCCGGCGCGCATGGCGGTCAGCAGCAGGTCGTTTTCGTTGCGCGACGAGAGGGCCGCGGCGAAGAACCTGCCGAAGAACAGCTGCTGCAGGTAGCTGGTGGTTTCGGCGGCGCCCTGGGGATCGCGATCGAAATCGACGATCGCCAGCACCGCGTCGGCGCTCTTGGTCTCCACCGAAATCGGCGGCCGGCGGACCGCCGACACGTACTCGTCGTAAGAGTCGTGGGTGACGGTCCAGTGATGTTGTCCTGCGGCCTGAAGGATCTTATCCGTCAGGTCGCGTTCGACGCCAACGGTCAGCAGCGCTACCGTAAGGGTCTGGGAATTGGAGGCCTGCTGGGTCATGACTGATTCCTTCCGTTAGTGGATCGGCACTTGCTCCGGCACCGGCTGGGGCTGGGGCTGGGGCGGGAGCTTCTTCGGCGCCATGTCCTTGTCGAAGTTCTTGTCGCGGATGAACGGGACCGGCATGATGGGCTGGGTGACCGGGGTGATCTCGGTGAGCGGGTCGACCAGCGTGGGGGTAACGATCACCGCCAGCTCCTCGACCGAATGGCTCTGGCTCTTGGTCTGGAACAGCTTGCCGAGGACCGGGATATCGCCGATGCCGGGAATTTTCTCCAGCTGATCGGTGGTGCGATTGTCGAGCAGCCCGGAAATGGAGAAGCTTTGCCCGCTGCGCAACTGCACTTCGGTATCCGCGCGGCGGGTGGAGATAGCCGGAATGGTGTATCCGGAGATAGTGACTTCGTTGGTGTAGTCGAGCGCGCTGACTTCAGGAGTTACTTTGAGGTCGATGGTTCCATCGGGCAGCACGGTGGGGGTGAAGTCCACCCGCACCCCATACTGACGGAACTGGATGGTGACCGAAGTAAAGCCGCTGGAGGCGCCCTGAATAACCGGGTAAGGGAACTCGCCGCCGGAGAGGAAGGAGGCCTTCTGGCCGCTCTCGGCGGTCAGGGTAGGCTCGGCCAGGATCTGGACGATCTGCTTGTTGACCAGCGCCTGGATGGCTGCGCCGATCCCGATCTGGTTGTTGTAGTAGAAGAGGTTGAGCAGATTCTGGACCGACAGCAGAGAAGAAAGGGTTCCGCTGACCCCGTTCTGGGAATAGGACTGATCGGTGGGGGAAGCATTGGGGCCGACGGTGATGCCGCCGAACTGGCCGGTGCTGGTGGAGAAGGTGTTCTTGCCCGGGCCGAAGAAGTTGAAGCCCAGCTGTTCGGCGCGTTGCCGGTCGATTTCGACGACCCGCACCTTCAGCCGCACCTGCGGGGTATGGGGAACGTTGATCAGCAGGGAATCGGCGACATTCTTGGAGAACAGGCCGGCCAGCTTGACGGCAGCGTCTCCGGTGGCGGCGCTGGGGATGGTTCCGGCCAGCGCGACCTCGTCGCCGCGTCCTTCGACGCGGATGTTGTCGGTGGGGAAAGCGTCGGCCAGAGCGTGGCGGAGGTCGGTTACATCGACATCGGAGCTGACCAGATAGGCTTTGGATGCTCCGGTCTCATCCCACAGGATGAGGCCGCTGACGCCGGGCGCTTTGGCGGTGACCACGATCTGGTGGGGGCTCGAGGTAAACGAATCGAGCACCTCGGGGTTGCTGATGTAGACCCGGCGGAGGCGGCGGTCGGTATTGATGAACAGCGAGTGGCCGACCACGATGTGCATGGGGTCGCCGACCACCGTGGCGC
>JBAUGH010000383.1:0-17573 GCA_049679565.1 Acidobacteriaceae bacterium | reverse complement strand
GTGATACTCGGCTTCGGGCACGCGCGCCTGCACCGCGGCGTAGGCAGCCGCATTGGCCCGGGTCGCGAGGACACTGCCGCCTGCGGATGCCATGCGCGCGAAAATCTCCGCCACCTGCTCCGGCGTTTTGCCCGCTGCGTAGATCACTTCCGGCAGGCCCAGCCGCAGCGCCCGATGATGATCGATGCGGGCGAAACCCGCGTCCTCATAGGGCAGTCTGGCCAGTTCGCGCAGAGCCTCGGCCGGCCGGGTCTCGCCGGACTGGACGCTCTCCAGCAGATCGAGAATCTGTTCCCGCGTCATGCTTCCGCCTTCGACCTCTGCTGTGCCGCGTATTCGGCTGCCGCGGCTTCCATGACGGTGCGGATGGGAACGTCGTGCTCCCGCGCGGCGCGCCGGCAATCCTCGTATTCCGGCATGGCATTCAGGATCTCGCCGTCTCCCGAGGCGATCTTCATGCGGATTTTGCCAAAGGGGGTTTCCACGGTGACGAACTTCCGCTCCAGCACCACGCGCTCTTCCTCGCGCCGGCGGATACCCAGGGTAGTGGTTTCGCGAAACAGGAGCGTTTCCAGGGCGGCTTCGTCACCGGACCGGCAAAGAACCGTCACCAGCGTGCCGAGGCGGCCCTTTTTCATGGTCACGGGTGCGGCCATGGCATCCAGCGCTCCGTGTTCCAGCGCCAACTCCATCGCGTGCGCGACCACCTGGGGCGTCGCGTCATCCAGCGCGCACTCCAGCACCACGACGCGATCCGTGGCGAAAGCGGCGCGCGCCTGTTGGTCCACTTCGGTTCCAATCGACAGCCGCAGCACGTTGGCGAATCCTTCGGGGTTGCGGCCTCCGGCGCCGTAGCCGATGGTGTTCGTATCAAACGGCGCAGTGGACGGCTCGAAGGTACAGTCCAGCGCCCGCAGCATCGCCGCGCCGGTGGGTGTCGTCAGTTCCATCGCCGGACCCGCCGCATAGGCCGGAATGCCCTTGAGCAGCTCCGCGGTGGCGGGAGCGGGGACGGGCAGCCGTCCGTGCGCGCAATCCACGAAGCCGCTGCCTACATTCACGGGGGTGCATCGCCAGTGATCGACGCCCAGGGAATCCAGGCCGACGGAGGCGCACACGATGTCGGTGATGGTGTCGACCGCGCCGACCTCGTGGAAATGGACCTCCTCGGGGGCAATGCCGTGGACGTGGGCCTCCGCTTCGGCGAGGAGCTCGAACGCGCGCTGCGCGATTCGCTTCGCTCCCTCTGAAATCGCAGCGGCAGCAATGAGGCGACGAATCTCGGGCCAGTTCCGGCCGTGAGCGTGGCCGTGTTCATGGTCATGACGATGCCCGTCGTGCTCGGGGTGATGGTGCGCTGCGGAGCCCACCGGCTTGCCGTGCTCGAGAACATCGACTTTGGTGGCCCGGAAGCCGCCGCGCGCCACGCTGTTGACGCGCAACTCCGCGCCGATGCTGAGCGAGGCGGCAGCCTTCTGGAGCAATTCCGCGGAAACGCCTGCATCGAGGAGAGCGCCCAGCAGCATGTCTCCGGAAATGCCCGCAAAACACTCGATTCGTCCGCTCTTCATGGTGATTTTCAGGAGGACCGCGCCGGCAGCCGGGCCGCGAGCATTTCCGGCGGCAGCAGCTCGTTCATCGAACCGGAGCGGTAGCCGTCGCAATCGACAGCGACATAGGGAAATCCCGCGCTGCGCACCGCAGCTGCCATCCGGCGAAAGAACGCCGGCTCGAGCGCTTCCGCCATCTCCTCCTCGGCAATCTCGATGCGGGCCACGCTCCCGTGGTGGCGCACCCGGAAGCGCCGCAGCCCCAGCGCCTGCAGCGCTTCCTCCGCGTCTTCAACCTGGCGCAGCGCGTCCGAGGTCACGCGGCGGCCGTACTCGATGCGCGAGGAGAGACAGGCGGACGCCGGCTTATCCCATACGCGCAGGCCCGCCTGCAGCGCCAAAGTCCTTATCTCTTCTTTGTGGAGACCGGCCTCGGCCAGCGGGGCTGCGACGCTGTGCTGGGCTGCCGCCCGCTGCCCGGGGCGAAAATCGCGGCCGTCGTCGAGGTTCAGCCCATAGGCGACCGCCGCAAAGCCACGCCGTTCCCGCTCGGCCTCCAGAACCGTAAACAGCTCGTCTTTGCAATGGAAGCAGCGGTCGGAGCCGTTGACGGCGTAGGCTTCCCGCTCCATCTCCTTTGTTTCCAATACCAGCAGCGGAATTCCCTGCTCGTCGGCAAAAGCACGGGCATCCCGGGCATGGCTTCTTGGCAGCGAGGGGGAATCCGCCAGCGCCGCCAGCATCCGATCCCCAAGCGCGCGATGGGCTGCCCAGGCCAGGTAGGCCGAGTCCACGCCTCCGGAATAGGCGACGATCAGGCTGCCCAGTTCCCGCAGCCTTGCGTCAAGACGCGCCTGCTTTTCTGCGGTATTCCCGCCACCAGCGTCCATGCCATCGGGGTTCATGCCACTCCATCCCGTCTGCTCCTCATCCTAGAGCATTTTCAGTTTTCCTGTGCCAGGACCGGATTCCGCTTTGTGGGGCCGCTCTTCGGCGGAACGGCCATGCCTGCAGCAGTTTCTGGAGACAGCCCGAAGGTGAAAATGCTCTGCCCTCGGCGGTGAGCCGATGGAAATTTGCAGTCTCCCGATTCGATGCCCATCTTCCTCAATCAATCTGGGAAGATAGAAGAGATGGCGACCCTGCAAACGGGCACTGGTACGATCCTCAGCCCGGAGGAGAGGCTGGCACGGCGCAGGCTGATCCTGAGGGACGCCCTTTCTCTCGTTACCCTCTTTTTCATCACGGTCGGCCTCTTTCTCCTCACGTGGCTTCTGTACCGCTCGTTCACGGACCACGAGCGCGAGCTTGGGCTGCGCTGGAAGACCCGAGGGGAAATGGCGCTCAGGGCCGGTCATCCAGAGCAGGCCATCGACGCCCTTCGTTCGGCTCTCGCCTACGTTCCCAGCCGCGATACGGAGATCGAACTGGCCACCGCTCTGGCCGCGGCCGGCAAGACGCAGGAAGCCACCATTTACTTCACCACCCTGTGGGAGTCCGCGCCCGGGGATGGCACCATCAATCTGCAACTGGCGCGGTTGTACGCCAGGCAAGGCAAGGAAGCGCTCGCCCTGAGGCATTATCAGCTGGCTCTGGATGGGACCTGGCAGGAAAACGGGTTCGACCGGAGGCGCGACGTCCGTCTGGAGATGGCCCAGTACCTGCTTACACGTCATGAGAATGCATCGGCTCGCACCCAGCTTCTGATCGCGGCCAGCAACGCGCCCAACGATCCGGCCATCAAGCTGCAGATTGCCGGTCTGCTGGAGCAGGCGAACGACCCGGGAGACGCTCTGACTATCGACCGCACGGTGGCCGATGCCCGCAATGCTCCGATCGCCGCCCTGGAGGGAGCAGGCCGCAATGCCTTCTCGCTCGGCATGTACCGTATTGCCAGCGAGTATCTGGGACGCGCGCTGTCCGGCCCCCAGGCCGCGGTCCTGCCGGACAAGGAAAAGATGGCAAACCGCGACATGCTGGATACGTCTCTCCACGTCCTGCTGCTCTATCCGTCTCTCAACCTTTCTCCGCGGAACCGCGCCGAGCGCATTCTTTCCATTCGCAAAATCGCCCGCCAGCGGCTCACGGACTGTACCGGCACTGCAACTTCAGCGCCCCCTGCGCTGGCGGGAATCGTCAGCCGCTGGGCGCAAGCGCCCTCAACCCTCACCGTCAACCAGCTCGAGCAGCAGCCCGACCTGGAGCAAACGATCCTGCAGCTGGCGTACGACACTGAAACTGCGACCGCCGAAACCTGCGGGGCGCCCTCCGGCGACGATGCGCTCCTGCTGCGCATCGCGCACAATCCCAACGCCGTAGACCAGACCTAGCCGACCAGGAATCGATGCCAGAGCCACCCACAGACTCCGCGCAAATCAGCCGCTTTGAGGGCACTCTTTCCGAGATTTCCGCAAGCGGAGCGAATCCCGCTTCTCCCGGCGCCGGCGGTGATGCGTCGCCTCCGCCCTCCCGCTCGACCCTCGCCGCCACCATCGACCGCATCGCGCCCACCCGCGACGAGCGTCTTTTCCTCGTCCTTTCCATCTTCATCGGCGTCCTCTCCGGACTTCTGGTCGTCGCTTTCCGGATCGCGATTGAGTGGATCCGCCTGCTCACCTTCGGATCGGCGCCTCACAGCGGCCAGCTGCGCCTGCTTTTCGTTCCCGCCATCGCGGGCCTGGTGGTTTCCGTTCTGGTCATCTGGTTCTTTCCCGCCGCGCGGGGCAGCGGCGTCAACCAGACCAAGGCTGCGCTGTACATCTACGACGGCTACATATCGTTCCGCACGGTCATCGGAAAATTCATCACGGCGGCTCTGGCGCTGGGCTCGGGCCACTCGCTGGGGCCGGAAGACCCCTCCCTGCAGATCGGAGCGGGCGTCGCCTCGATCGTTGCCCGCAAACTGCGCCTCTCCCGCCGCCGGCTGCGCATGTTCGCGCCAATCGGCGCGGCAGCCGGACTGGCGGCAGCCTTCAACGCGCCCATTTCCGCCATCCTGTTCGTGATCGAAGAGGTGATCGGCAGCTGGAGCGCCGCAGTCCTCGGTTCCCTCGTCCTGGCCGCAATCTCTTCGGTGGTGGTGGTCCGCTTGTTCATGGGCGCCCAGCCCATGTTCCGCATCCCCTCCATCGAACTGAGGGACCCGCGCGAACTGATGGCTTATGCCGTGCTGGGTGTTGCCGGCGGACTGCTTGCGCCGCTGTTTGCCATGCTTCTCGGCTACCTGCGCCCGCGCCTCCGTGCCATGCCACGCTGGACCCAGTATCTGCAGCCCGCGATTGCGGGCCTGATGGTGGGCGCCATCGGCTTCTTCGGATTCCCCCAGGTGATGGGCGTCGGCTACGACGTCATCGACCAGGCCCTGCACGGCCAGTTCGTGTGGCAAATCCTGCTGGCTCTGGTCTTCCTCAAGGTGACCGCTACCACCGTGTCTTTCTCCAGCGGAACGCCGGGCGGCATGTTCGCGCCGACTCTCTTCATTGGCGCGATGCTGGGCGGAGCCGTGGGCACTTTCGAACAACATTTCTTTCCCCATCTCACCGGCACAGTCGGCGCCTACTCGCTGGTCGGCATGGGCGTGCTCTTTGCGGGATTCCTGCGGGTTCCGCTCACGTCGGTCTTCATGGTGCTGGAGATCAGCGGCAACTACTCGATCATCCTGCCGCTGATTCTGGCCAACACCATCGCGTTCCTGATTGCCCGCAGCCTCCAGCCGGTGGGAATCTTTGAAATCTTCACCCACCAGGACGGCCTCGATCTTCCCTCGCTCGAAGAACAGCGCGAGGAAGCCTCGCTGCACATCGAAGACGCGATCCAGCCGGTGGCCGTACCGGTGGTGCGCGCCAGCGACACGCTGCATTATGTCTCCGCCGCATTGACGCAGGCTCGAGCCACCTCCTGCCTCGTGCGGCTGCCTGACGGTTCGTGGTATGCCATGAGCGCCGACGAGCTGACCAGCGCCTCAGCCACGCTCACGCCGGAAACGCCGATTCAGCGCGCGCTCAAGCCCGACCGCACACCGCCGCTCTTTCCGGATATGCCACTGGACTCGGCGCTGCATTACTTCCCGCGCTGGCCGCTGCTTCCGGTTCTCAATCGCGCCAGCCGCGGAACCCTGGAGGGTGTCCTGACGCTGGACGATGTTTTGCGCGGGTACCGCGGCTCCGACTGATCTTTCGCGCTTGCGCCGTCCGGCACACACCACTACGCTCAAGGTTCAGGGTTCATTGGACTCATGCTGAGTCTCTATCAACGGCTCATCCTCGGCTGTCTTCTGCTGGTCGCGCTGGTCACGGCGGTCAGCCTGCTGGTGCGCACCTCTTTTGTGCATCTGGCAGCGTTGGACGCCCAGGTGCGGGTAGCGGAAACAGCGGTGGCCTCGCTCGCCTCCGCCCAGGGCGCCATGGCCCACGAGGAGCTGATCGCCGCCCAGATTGCCACCGGTAGCGCCACCCTGGCTCAGTTCCGCGAGCAGGCCGGACATACCCAGGCGCTCCTGCGGGCGGCTGAAGATGACGTCCAGGAGTTCGATCCCTCGATCCCCATTGACCGCCTCGCGCAGCAGCACGCTCGCCTCGCCGAGCATCCTCCGTCGAGTGCTGCCGAGCTTGCGCGCGTGCTCGAAGCCCTCCACTTCGAACTACGCCGCGATATGGACCGCCTGTCCGCGCACCGCTACGCCGCCGTGACCGCACTGCGCGACCAGCAACAGAGTCTGCGCGCGCGGCTGATTGCCGCCTGCGGCCTGAGCATCGCCGCCGCCGCGGTGATCTCCGCCGTCATGCTCCTGCTGGTCATCACGCCCCTGCGGCGCACTGCGCGGGTGGCGCGCCGCATTGGGCAGGGGGATCTGCACCAGCGCGTCGAGTGGCGCTCCAAAGACGACCTTGGCTCGATCGGCACCGAGCTGAATCGTCTCGCCATTCGCCTCCGCGATCTTCGGGAGACCGAGTCCGGGCGCCGCCAGATGGAGTTCCAGCTGATCGACGCCGTGGTTCGCTCCATCTCCGAGCCGGTGATCGTCACCGACGGGCGGGGCCAGGTGCTCAAACTGAATCAGGCAGCGTCCGAAGTGCTTGGCGGCCCCGGTGAAGGCGAGGAAGTCGATCGCATGGTGCTGACCAGCACGCCGGGGGGCGACAAGATCCTGAACGCGGTGCGTGCTGCGGTCTCCATGCAGCGCACCACCACGGGTGAAGGGGGCGACGCCGCCCTGCTGCCCATGCGCATTGGCCAGGCCGAGCACAGCTACCGGCTGCGCACCACCCCCATGCGGGACAGTGAGGGCAAGCTGCTGGGCGCCGTGACCCTCCTCGAAGATGTCACCGAGATTGCTGAGGTCGACCGGTTCAAGACGCGCTTTCTTTCCGTCGCTTCGCAGAAGCTGCGCGACCCCATCCGCCGCCTGCGCCTCTCGCTGTACGCGCTCACCCAGCAGCACGCCGGTCCGCTGGCTCCGCTGCAGATGGACCTGGCCGCAAGCGCCGCCCACGAAGCCGAACGCCTCGACGACCTGATGCTCGACCTGATCGAGGTGGCGGAGCTCGAAACCGGCCGGCGGCAGCTGAAACTGGAAAAGATCCGGCCCATTGACGCGCTGCGCGACGCAATGGCGCGCGGCCGGGACGCCGCGCGCGGGAAAAACATCGACATGGAGCTGATCGCGTTCGAGGACCTGGCGTTTGTGCAGGCCGACCGGCGCGCCCTGCACAGCATTCTGGACAACCTGATCACCAACGCGCTGCGTTACACGCCGGAGGGAGGGCACATCCGGGTGGGCGCCTCGGAGCTGCAGGAGAAGGTCCAGTTTTTCGTCTCCGACAGCGGGCGGGGTATTGAAGCGGAGCGCCTGGCGACCATCTTCGGCCGCTTCACCGGCGATCCCGACAGCGGCGGCTCGGGCCTCGGGCTGGCTCTGGTGCGGCGCCTGGTTGAATCCCAGGGCGGCCAGGTTTCGGTGGAAAGCCGTCTGGGCTCGGGCACGACCTTCCGCTTCACGCTGCCCATCGCCATCGCCGAGCCGGATCGGCACCCGGTGGAGGTGGGATGAGCACGCTGCCTCCCGCGCCGCCGTCTGGCGTGCCCGAGCCTTCGGGCCACGATCTGACTCCCGCGCTTCCCGAAACGACGGAGCCCGGCCGCCTGCGCATCTATCTTGGGGCTGCTCCCGGAGTGGGCAAGACCTATCGCATGCTCGAAGACGCGCACCTGATGCGCCGCCAGGGCATCGACATCGTCATTGGCCTGATTGAGCCGCACAGCCGCGCCGATACCGCGGCCCTCATCGATGGCCTCGAAATCATCCCTCTGCAGCAGATCCAATACCGCTCCGTGACACTGCGCGAGATGGATGTCGAGGCGATCCTCGCCCGCCATCCCACATGGTGCATCGTCGACGAGCTGGCCCACAGCAACGTTCCCGGCTCGCGCAATCACAAGCGCTACGAAGATGTCCTCGAGCTACTCGATGCCGGCATCAACGTGATGACGGCGATGAACGTTCAGCATCTGGAAACGCTGAACGATGCGGTAGCCCGCTCCGCCAGCACGCAGATCCGCGAAACCGTTCCCGACAGCTTTCTGAGCCGGGCCAACGAGGTCGTCAACGTCGACATTACGGTGGACGAGTTGCGCGGGCGCCTCCGTCAGGGAAAAATCTACGCGCCGGAGAAAGTCGAGCAAGCCCTCGCCAACTTTTTCCGCAAGGGCAATCTCAACATGCTGCGGGAGCTGGCTCTGCGCACCACCGCGGAGCAGGTGGGCACCGCCGCTGCCCAATACCGCCGCACGCAGGGACTGGAGCAGGCGCCCATCCCCGAAAAGGTGATGGTGTGCCTTTCGCCGCGCCCGGGCATGGAGCGCCTGCTGCGTGTGGGCGCCCGTATTGCCGGGCGCCTCGCCACCAACTGGTATGCGGTCTACGTGGAGATCCCTGGCAACGATCACCGGCACGGCAATCCCGAAGCTTTTGCGCGGCTCGAGGAATACCAGCGCATGGCGCGCGATCTGGGCGCCCGGGTGGTCCTGCTCAAGGATAAGAAGGTCGCCGACGCGCTGATCGAATTCGCGCGCAAGGAAAACATCTCGCACGTGGTTTTCGGCCAGCCCGCACGCACGCGGTGGGACATTTTTCTGCGCGGCTCCATCATCAATCGCTTCCTCAGTGAAATGCGGGATACCACCGTGCAGGTCGTTCCCGTTCACAAAGAGCGCCGGTAGGCTACGGCGCCCAGGCCATGCCGTCGGCAGACTTCCCCGCCGTGAGGAGCTTCGTAGTCTTCCACTGGGTGAGATCGATCGCGGCCACCTGCCCGCTTCCCGAGCAGGATGCATAGGCCATCTTGCCGTCGGGCCGGATCATGATTTCCTGGGGCGACTTCGCCACCTCGATGGTGCGCGCTACGCGCATGGCGCTCAGATCGATCACGGCGATTTCGTTTTTCGCGGGAATGGCGAGCAGGAGCCATTTGCCGTCGGGCGTCGCCGCACCGCCGTAGCCCAGCCCGGGCAGATCGATCCACTGCGCCACCTTCCGGGTCCGCGTGTCGATGACGGCCAGGCGCGGGCGGGTCTGGTCGGAGGTGAAGACGAAGCGGTCGTCGCGGGAAATCGCGATCCGCTGCACGTTTGGCGCGACCGGAATGACCGCCAGCGTCTTCCGCCCGATCATATCCAGCACGGACACGGTGCCGGGCCCGACGTTGGCGGTGTAGCCCAGGCGCCCGTCGTGGGACAGGACCAGCATGTGAGACTCTTTCTGCCCGGTAGGAACTTTCCCCACGATCTGCAGGGTCTTCAGGTCAATCGCGGTGACGGCGTCGTCCAGTTCGGTCGTCACGTAGAGCAGGCCGTGCTGCGCGTCGAGCACCGGCAGATGCGGCCGCACGCCGTGGCCGAAGTCGATGGTCTGCACGATTCGATGCGAGGGCACATCGATGACCAGCAGCTTGCGGCCGTCGATGCCGGGCCGTCCGACGCCGCTGTTGCCGTAGATGGGCAGGTAGGCGGTGCGGCCGTCGGCGGAAACGGCGACTTCATGCCCCCACTGGCCAGGGATTTCTTCGACCACGGTGGCGACCGTACGGCCGGAATCCGGCGCAAGAATGCTCAGCGTGTGGTCGCCCTGATTGGCGACCAGGATGGACTGCGCGCAGGCGGCTGCAACCGGCAGCCAGAGCGCGGCGGCGCAGCCGAGCAGCAGGAGGGGCTTTCTTCTCATAGGCCGCCACTGTATCAGTCAAGGCGTTTCTCTGCATCCGGAGGCGTGTTAGCGGTACCCTGTTCAGCATGAAAACGTTCATCCGCACCATCGTCTGGCTGGCGCTGGTTGTCTGGCTCGGTGGCCTGTTCTTCTTCCCCATCACCGCCTGGGCTGCATTCAGCAGCATCGCCGACACGCATGCGGCCGGCACTGTCGTCGCTAAGTCGCTGGGCGTCCTGCACCATGAGGGGCTCTTCGCGGGCTGCATCCTGATCGTGTTCCTGCTGATCGGCTTCGGAACACGGGTGTATCGCCGCACCGCCTTTATCGGGATCGCGATCACCGTCATCATGCTGGGCCTGACGGCCTTCTCGCAGTTTTCCATCATTCCGCGGATGGAGAAGGACCGCATTGCCGCCGGGGGCGCGATCGACAATGTGCCCGCCACCGATCCACGCCACGCCGATTTCAACCGGCTGCACGTGGAGTCGGAGCGCCTGGAAGAACTTGTCATGCTATGCGGCGTGGTGCTGGTGGTTGTGCTGGCGCGGGAAAGCTGACAAGACAGTGCGCAGTGCTCAGTACACAGTGCTCAGGAGGCAGCGCGCAGGGCGAAGAAGGCGGAGCACAAAAAGCGGGCCGGATTTCGCCTTCATTCCTGATGCGGCATTTCGCTCATCATGCCCAGGGTGTTGCCGGCTGGATCGCGGATGAACGCCAGCCACAGATCGTGGTCCGCCATTCTGCCGACGAGATGCGGCTCCTGCACGAACGCCACGCCCTTCTCGCGCAGAGCGGCCGCGGTTGCCGGCAGATCGGGAACGCGAAAGTAGAGGATCGTTCCCGACCCAGGCGGGCTGGGCTTCCCCGGCTCGGCGGCGCCGATCAGCAGCCGCACGGCGCCACACTGGAAAAACGCCATGGCCCCGGCGTCGAAGAGAAACGGAATCCCCAGCACGTCGCGGTAGAAGGCTTTGGCCTCCTCCAGATTGCTTACGGTGAGGGCAATCTGCCCGATTTCGTCCAGATGGAGGCTTGGGTCTTTCATCCCGTCGACATTTTCGCTCGCCGGCAGACCTGTGTCTACAGGGGACGGTGGATGAGCAGGTCGGCGGCAACGAAGACGAAGAAGATGACCGCGATGACGCCGTTCATGGTGAAGAAGGCGGCGTTGAGGCGGGAGAGGTCGCGGGGCGAGACCAGCAGGTGCTCCCAGAGAAGGAGGGCGGCGACGGCGACGATTCCCACGGCGGCGATGGGGCCCAGGTGGAAGAGCAGCGCCAGCAGGACCAGCAGGGCGAGCATGGTGAGGTGCATGAGGCGGGCGATCCGGAACGCGGCGGTCACCCCGAGCGTGGCGGGCACGCTTAACAGTCCGGAGCTGCGGTCGTGGGCTTCGTCCTGGCAGGCGTAGAGCACGTCGAAGCCGGCGACCCAGAAGAGCACTGCGGCGGTCAGGACGAGGATGCGCGGATCGAGCGAGCCGCGCACGGCGATCCACGCGCCGGTGGGAGCCAGTCCCAGGGCCAACCCGAGAAAAAGGTGCGACCAGCGGGTGAAGCGCTTGGTGTAGGAGTAGAGGAAGAGCACCACGAGAACGATGGGCGAAAGCAGCAGGGTCAGGCGGTTGAGCCGCCACGCGCCGAGCAGAAAGAGGGCCGACATGCAAACCGTGAAGCCGGCGGCAAAGCTGCGGGTGAGCATGCCAGCGGGAATGGCGCGCATGCGGGTGCGGGGATTGGCGGCGTCCAGGTCGGCATCGGCCCAGCGATTGAAGGCCATGGCTGCCGAGCGCGCGGCAATCATGCAGACCACGATCCACCCAAGCGTGGCTGCCCGCGGCACTCCATGAGCCGCCAGCATGGCGCCGGTGAGCGCAAAGGGGAGCGCGAAGATCGAGTGCTCCCACTTGATCATCTCGAGGGTGGTGCCGATGTTGCGCAGCAGGGCCATAGCAAAAAGAGGTCCCGCCCGGGGCGGGACCTCTTTCAGTGTAACGGCAAGCGCTGCCGGAGGCCGGCGATGCTTATTTAGGTTTTTCCTGCGAGCTGTTCGCAACCTGCAGATTGTTGGTCACGCTGAAGACGCCGGGAACGCTGTTTGCGCGAATGCCCGCCGTGTTCTTTTCAGCCTGCGAGGCAACTTCGCCGTACAGAGTGACGTGGCCGTTCTCCACCTGGATACGAATGGGCTTGTTGGGATCCATGACGTACTGGTTGAACATGGGGTAGCCGTAGATGGCGCGGAATTCCGCCCAGCGGATCTGCTCATCCATGGGCGACAGCGGATCGACCTGCAGATCGTCGACGACGTCCTTCACGCCTTTGGTGTTCTCGACGACGGCCAGGGCATCGGAGGCCGCGATGGGGCCGGCGGCATGTCCGCCGACCACGACGACGCCGTTGTGCACCTGCACGCCGATGGTCTGGAACTGCACGGGAACGTAGCCCCACAGCTGCGAGGTAATGGCCTTGAGCAGCTTCTGCTGCAGCTCCTGATCGGAAATCTCGGGACCATTCACCTGAACCTCATCGCGAATCGCGCCGACGCCGTGGACGTGACGAACTTTCTGTTCCGCGTTGAGTTTGGTGGCGACCAGGTCGGCGGTGCCGGTCAGAGTGACGACTCCGCCCTGGGCGGCGGCGTGAATACCCTTAAACCGCGAAGAGCTGAGGGCTTTCTGCACGGATTCCTGGAGCTGTGTATCGTTCTGCGCGAAGGCCGCCGGCAGTGAAAGAGCCGCGGCAAGAAGGACCAGCAATGTTTTTTTCATTGTTTCTTCTCCCAGGCTGTCTTATTGATCCTATGGAGCTTCCGACCGAACGCGGTGGATCCGGAGGAGACAGCCTTCCGTTTATTCAGACACGAACAGGGGGAGTTTGGATGCGCGCGGGCAACCACTTTTGGCCGCATTTGGCAGGATTTGGCAGGATCAAAAACCTGGATTCGGATGCAAATTTTTTGCATCCGAATCCAGCGCGGAAAGAATTCAGTGGTAGCGCCGGCGCAGGCGGAAGATGAGGCTGAAGACGCCCGACTCGTCACGGACGGCCAGCACCGAGAAGTCCTGGGTGATGCGCCACTCGCCCTGGATCAGCTGCTCGGCGGTGGAATTGACGTTGGTGGCATAGGTGAGGGTAGCGTTCTTCGAGATCGGCTCCTGCACGGTGATGCGGGCAGTGGCGTTGCCGACTCCGCTGACGAAGGTGGGATCGATGCGCACGCTGCCGCCGCCAAACAGCTTCTGGATCCGGTTGCTGATGGTGGCGTTGAGCGCGCCACCCAGCAGCGAATCGGCCGTGGAGTTTACGCCGGCCTGTTGTTCTTCCGTCGAATAGATCTGCTGCTCCTCCTGAGTACGCCCCATGGCCAGCAGGGAGAAAATGTCCTGTTCGGAAAGCGGAGGGTCCGACCGGAAGGTGGGATTGAGCTTTGAGGTCGTTCCCTGCAGGGAGATGGTGATGGTGTAATCCTCGACCGTGGTGGTGGCGATGATGTCGAGGGTGGGCTGGATGCGGACGGGGTTGGTGAAATAGATTTCGCCGTGCTGCAGCTCAAACTTGTCGCCGTTGAAGGTGGCGCGGCCTTCGGTGATGGTGACGCGGCCGAGCACGGTGGGCTGGGCGAGGGTGCCGCGGATGGCCAGGTCGACATTCCCGGCGAGGCGGGCGAAGGAGTTCTGGAAGTTGAGCGAGGGCGAGGAGCTGATACGGATGTCGAGGCGGACGCGGTTGGATGGAGCGTTGGGATTGGGGGGCAGCGAGATGCCTCCGGTGGAAGCGGCGACCGCGGCGAAATCGACGCTGGGACTGACGGAGAATCCGGTTAACAGGACTTTGCCGCTGAGCAGCATGCTGGCCTGGCTTCCCTGGAAGCGGATGGTCGCGTTGGCGGTGGAGGTGACCCCCTCGGGGTAGCGGATGTGGACATCGTTGGCGGTTGCGGTGAGATCGGCGTAGAGGCCGTGGTGATAGGTGACGAAGCCGCCGACCCTGATCAGTCCACCGCCGCTGTAGGCGGTGACGTTGCGGAAATCGAGCCGATTCTGATCGAAGACCAGTTCCCCATTCATCCGGCTCAGGCCGTTGACGTAGTCTTCGAGGGCGACGTTGACGTTGGTGAACTTCACGTTGCCGGTGAGGTCGGGATTGTCGACGGTTCCGGCGGCGTTCATGGTGAAGTCCACGTGGCCGGAGGAGAGGATGTCGGTGTCGAGGGTCTGCACGAGGGCCATGTTGATGGAGCCGCTGGCGGTGCCCTGAATGGGCCTCGGTTTCTCGAACAGGCCGATGGAGCCATGGGTGCGGAGGTCGGTATCCTGGCCAACGATGTGGAACTCATCCACCTGGAGGGTGCCGTTGCGGAGCGAGGCGTGGAGCGGCCCGTCGCTGTGGATGGGGACATCTTCGAGGGTGAGCGCGAACTCGCTGACGCTGGCGGTGCCGCTGAGTTCTTTCGGCCGTTTGAGCGGGCCGGAAATCGCGAGCGAGGCGGCGATCGAGGAGCTGCCGCGAATGCCGGTGACGCTGAAGGTGCGCAGGATGGGATCGATATCGAACTTCGCGATGTTGAGGGTGGCGCGGGTCAGGTAGTCGCCGCCGAGCTGGGTCTGACTATTGAGGCTGATGGTGGAGTTATTCAGGTGCGCCGAGACCTGGGTTTGGAGAGCGCGGCCGACGGTGTGGGCCTCGATATCGACGGAGCCGGTCGATTCACGCGCCACGCGCAGATTCGTGAGGTGGACGCTGGCCTGGAGGGAGGGATCGTCGAAGGTGCCGTCGCCCCGCGCACTGAACGCGACTGTACCGAGGATGGGATACTGCTCGTTCTGCAGGCGCCTGATGTGAGCGAGCTCGAAGCCGCTTCCCTGCAGGTCGAAGTTCGCGCGTTGCGTGGTCAGGTTGTAGCCGCCGTTGCCGGTGATATGGCCGCCATCCACGGCAAACACAAGATGGCTGGCGCTGACTTCCCTTCCCTGCACCGCAAGGTTCGTTGTCAGCGAGCGATACGGCTCGCCGTCGATGGAACCGCCGGTGAGGGTGAGCTGGCCCGTGGCGTTCAGGTCGCCGATGGTGCCGCCGGTGCGTGCTTCGAGGTTCAGCGTGCCGCTTACCGGGTAGCTCTTGCCGGTGAGCGCGAGCCAGGGCTGCAGGTCGGCGTTCTTCACTTCCACCTGCGCGCGCACGGCGGAAGAATCGGCGAACAGCTCGGCGGGAGCGTCCTCGCGGCCGCGCACGTCGCCGGAAACCTGAATCGTGGTCTTCCCCTGGACCAGGGTCGCGGCGCGGATGGACAGCGAACCGGCGCTGTAGGCGGCGTCGGCGGTGATCGTGTCGAAGTGCAGCTGGCTGACCAGCTGGGCGGCTGCCGGCATGGAAGCAGGCGGGACGATGGTAAAGTTCGTGGCCTCCAGATGGCCGCTGAAGTCGGGATCGCGGAGCGATCCGGTGACGGTGCCATGGAACTGCGCCTGCCCGTTCAGCTGCGCAGGCACGGGACTGGGGCGGCCGTGGGCTTCAATCCCGAAGGCCGCGAGCGCGGGATTGAATTCCGAAAGATTTGTGGTCACCAGGCTGGCCTGGAGCTCCGATTTGCGGGTCATGGGATAGACGCCGAGGTTGCCGGTGATTTCGATCCGGGAGGCGGGGGTATGGATGTCGAGGGTTCGTATCGCCACCGAGCCGGAGCGGTTGAAATAAGTTGCGTCGAGGAAGCCTTCCACCGGAACTTCATTGGGATGGGGCGGATGCGGGGGCATCAGGCTGAGGTTCACGGCGCCGACCAGGTTCGTGACTGCGCCGGTCCAGGTGATGTTCGCGGCGCCGGCAACCGAGGTATCGAAGCCCATCCGCCGGAAGCGCCGCGGAGCGGCAACGTCGAGCAGGGAGTCGGCGGTGAAGCCGGCGAGACTGGCGCGAATCGCGCCCCGCTCGGCTGCCGTGGAGCGGCCTGGGGAGGGGCTTTCCCAGTTGACGATCCGCATGTCGCCGTTGAGCGTTCCCCCGGTTGCCAGATGCGCGCGGATTCCGGTGACGGCAATCGCGTCCTGGGTTACATGGGCGGCGGCGGCGGCGGTGAGGTTGGTCACGTGCACCGAGCCGGTGTGGTTACCCAGCCCGCTGATGCGCGCCGTACCGTCGATGGCGAACTGCAGGCTGGCTCCGGCTGCGCTGGGACTGGCGCCGTGGCCGCTGAGATCGACCTGCGCCGTGCCGGCGTCGAGACCGGGCATCCCGGTCAGGGCGCGGACTTCGAGGGCGTCGACGGCGCCCTTCATGGTGAATTGCCAGCTGGGGTGGGCGAAATTATTCAGCGCGCCGGCGATGCGCACTACCGTCTTCTGCGTTTTGCCCCGCGGCCCGCTCCGGAGGGTGAGCGACACCAGCTGGGCGGTATCGCGACCCATGTCGAGCGAAGCATCCAGGGCCGAATGCAAAGGCGTGGTGGCTCCACGCTGCGCCTCGATGTCTTCGGCGTGCAGAGTGCCGACATAATGATCGCGGGCCGGAACGTAGCTCACCTGCGCGGCGAGATTATTGGCCGACAGGTTGAAGGGGATTGCCCGGTCGTTCAGGATGGCGACTCCGTTGTCGAGCAGGGTCCGCCCAATCTGCAGATCGAAAATCTCGTCTGTTGTGCTGCCGGTGGAAGGATGCTTCGGTTTGGGCTGGTTGGTGGTTCCGTCGGGATAGACGATCAGGTGAAACTCCGGATGGTCGGCTTCGAGGTAGTTGAGACCGATTTTCGGCCGGAAGAAGGACAGGACCTGGAGCCGCACATAGAGCCGATCGACGTGTGCATAGGGCGCCTGGTCCGGGCCTTCGAGTCCGTGGATGGTCAGGTCGTCGGCTTCGAATTCGAGATGGGTGAGACGCCAGCTGAAGCGCCGCAGCTCGACGCGGCCCCCGGTGGATTTTTCGAGTCTGGCAATCACGGCGCGGCGCACGCGATTCCGGAAGGAGGAAGTATTCGCATACCAGGAGAGCGCACCGGTGAGCACGACCATCACGGCCAGCGTCCAGAGGATGATGCGCAGCGCGATGCGCCCGGCGCGGCCGGGGCGCGGCCCTGCGTCGGGCGGAGGAGCGCTGTGCGGCTGAGGTGTGGCGTTCATTGGCCGGGGCCCGGGTTGCTGCTGTTGGCGCCGCTGTTGGTGTTGGTCAGGTCCGCATAGGCCTGGTCGACGATCTCCACATTCCCCTGATCGCGGAGGCTGGACAGCCAGTCCTGGAAGAGCCCGCTCACCTGCTGCTGGAGCAGCAGTTCCTGAATGCGCCCGGCTACCTGGGACAGGGGGGGCGCCGGGTCATGGGCTTTGGCGAGGGCGGGCAAGAGGGTCTTCTGGTAGTACGCCGTCACCTGGTCGCGGGTGACGGTGATGCCGCTGCGGAAGCGCAGGTCGATGAAGTGGAGGATGGCCATGCGCTGACTCCAGCGCTGCTCGACTTCGCCGGGCGTGAGATGACTGGCTTTCAGGAAGGCGTCCCATCCCGGGTCCGTCTCGCAGTGATAGCGCCCACAGGCAGGAATCTGTTTTCTCAGCTCCGCCAGGGCCTTCTCGACCTCCGGCGTGGGCGTCATGACCGGCTGCTGTTGCTCCTTCATCTGCTCGAGGATCAGGGTCCGGTCGATCAGCCGCCGCAGAGCTTCTTCCGGCGTATTCTGCCCGGGAAGAACCCGCAGCGGTTCGAGCGCGGAGAGATCCATTTCCTGTTCCACATCGCTCTGCAGGATCACGTTGCTGCCGATCTTGGCTACCACATGATCCAATTGCACCGGTTGGGCGGGTGCGGCAGCGGCCGCCGGGGGCGGCGGAGTGGACG
>JBAUGH010000382.1:0-6832 GCA_049679565.1 Acidobacteriaceae bacterium | reverse complement strand
CTTTGAGGTAGTTCCAGCGGAGACTGCCGGTTCATAACTCCACGTCCGTGTCGTCGTCTCTATGGAGCAAAGCTCGCCGGGGTGCACGGATTGTAACCGAGCGACTGAGCCGACACCGGGGTGGGTGGTGTGGGCGGCGTGGCCCAGGGAACGTTGGTGAAATCGAAGAAGTCGAGCAGATTGGGCTGCGCTGCGTCCCGCGCCGTAAGGTGGGCCGACGCTCCGATGAAGCGGCTCTCGACGAACTTGAGAATCGCCGTATGGTCCATAGGAACGTGCGAAACATAGTGCTTCTTCACAAAGGGAGAAATGACCATGTCGGGAACGCGGAAGCCCAGCTGCGCAGCAAATCCCTGTTGTGCGGGAGCGTCGGTTGGCTGAGCGCCCGGGTCGGCTGTGGTGAGATCGCAATGCACCGTCGGCGTCGTCCCGCTCGGCGGCAGGCACGGATTATAGCTGTCGGGATTCACTGCGATGTTCGAGATGTCGGGGTAGTCCGTCAGCGTGGCGCTGCCCACGGTGGCGTCGGTGTTGTCGTTGGTGTGGCCGGGAACGGGCGGTACGTGGTCGTACGGGCCTCCACCTTCGTCATAGGCGAGAAAGAAGACCGAGCTCTTCCACGAGGAGCTCGCCATCAGCGCGTTGACAAGATTCGCAACTTCCTGCTGGCCGAGCAAAATGGACTGCCCGGACCCAGGATGCTCGTCGTTCTGTCCGTACCCCGGTTCGACCCAGGCGAAGCTGGGCAGCGCATTGTTCTCCAGATCCGTGTAGTACTGCGAGATGGGAGCGATATGAGTCGGGTCGATGCAGAAGGAGTTAGTCGAGTCTCCCACCACACTGGAAGCCTGGGTAGGGGGCACACAGGCGGCGCCCGACGGATTCTCGTACAGATACTTCTGGGAGTAGGTCAGGTAAGTGAAGTCAGTGGAGGGATAGACAGCGCTCGCGCCCCCTGAACAATCGTCGTCGTCAAGACACCCGGCCTGGGTAACCGTGTAGTAGAGCTTCCACGAGACATTGGCCTGGTCCAGTTCCTCGAAAATAGTCGGAATGTCCAGCTGTCCAAGATGATCGTCGCTGCCGGGATCGGCAACAAGACCCTGAGTCGTGCCTCCGGTGAGGCTCGCAATGCGATTATCGACGGTCTTGCTGGCTACCGGTGAAAACCAACGGTCCGACAGCGCGAATTGCGAAGCCATGTAGTAGTAATAGTTGAGAAAATCCTGATCGTAATATCCCATGGCGCGCTGACCGGTGAAATCGGAGAAGGTCCCTGCGCAGGTTCCACCGCCGCTTGCGGTGCAGTTCTTCGCGTAGTTCTCGGCTGTGTGGACAAAGCCGTCCACATTGATCGGCCGCGCAGTGCTGAAGTCATAGCGGCTCTCGTCGCCATAACTCTCCAGCCACGCCGAACTCATGTCGTCCACACAGCTGCTGGTGAACTTAAAGAGCGGAAAGCTGGTTCCCTCGTCGTCTTCATTGCTGATCTTGCTCAGCTTGTCGTCGATGCCATCCACCGCGTAGGTGTTTCCGTCCGCACCCACGCTGAAGTTATTGGCCTGGCGATAGGGATTGAGCATTCCGAAATAATTATCGAAGCTGTGGTTCTCCTGCATCTCGAAGATCACGTGATCGATCGAGGTTACGCTGCCCGTACCCGTCGTGCCGGATCCCCCACTGCCGGTGCCGCTGGACCCTCCGCTGCCGCCAGATCCGCCTGAACTGTCCGCCGCTGTTCCGCCCTGGGAACCGCAGCCCAGAGCCAGGGAAAGCAGCAGGGCAGAGCCCAAAAGAAGAAGGAGCGAAGAGCCGACCTGACGCGTCCAGTGTGAAGCTCGCGATTCTGTCACCGTGGTAGTCCCCCTCCATCGGATACTGCGCTGAACAGCGGGCGCCCGATTCCAGGCGCGTGTCTCCTCCACGGCGATTGCCCTAACGGGCGCCGGCATATTCATCGTCTGTGCCGCCCGTCGCCCGTTTAGAGCCAGGCACCGAAGCGATGGGTCTCGCCGCTTTGCCGCCGGAAACAGACTGATAGTCCTCGGCTTCCGGATCGGGGTCCTCGCTGCCTGGCAAAAGATCGGCATCAAGAGTGAAGCCGCCCGGCGCACTCCCGAGGCGGGAAGCCCAGGAACGAAGCCAGCGGCGGCGGCCGGTCCGCGGCCCGCTGATGCGGCGCATGCACTGATGGAGCTGGAACCAGCGCAGATAATTGCGCACCACAGTTCCCATAGTCATCTGCACGCCGGCGTGATAATTGTGTTCCGACATCTGGTGCTGCACGTCGGGAGAGCCCAGAATCTCGACAATTTTGTCCGCCAGATCGACTTCATCGCCCGGTTCGTAGAAGACGATCGCCATGTCGTCATCGGTTGCCATGCAGCGGAAGTCGGCGATATCGGCACACACAATCGGTACGCCGTATTCGCAGGCCTGATGTGCCGGGCCGCTGGATCCGGTGGATGATCCGTAGGGCATGACCATTACGGAGCTGCCGCGAAACAGTTCCGGAACGTCTTTCTGCGGGATATAGCCGCGGAACTCGATGGGCAGATCCGGAGGCTGAGCCGCACGCACCGATTCCCAATACCCGGCCGCCGCCGGATGATTGCCTCCCGCCACGATGAGCCGCGCGTTTGGGATCCGCTGCAGGACCGAGGGAAAGGCAGCCATCAGCGTTTCCAGGCGCTTGTACGTTCCCCAGTGCCCGAACGCCAGGATGCGCGCCTCCGGATTGTTCCGTTTGCCGAGATCGGGGGGCGAAGGAATGGCGGAGAAGATTCCATGCGTACCCAGCAGAATGTTCTGCGCCGAGTATTTCGTGATCAGCGTGCGACGGTAATTGGAGAGCAGCACAGAAACCGAATGCGCCTTGAGCAGCGCGCGCGTCGCCATGTCGGTGCCAATCCGGAAGAGCTTTTCACGGCGCACCCCGGCACTCGAAAAATCGAGGTGTTCGATGACGTGGTGCAGGGTGATGTGGGTATAGAAACCGGCCGCGCGCGTGAGCGCTGGAACCGAAAGACCGGCGAACGCCGCGAACGGATTGGCTGGGTCGCCGAAACTCGAGAAAACCAGATTGAACCACACCACGTCGGGATTGAGATGGCGGATAGTATTCAGCAGCCGAACCGGCGTAGCGAGGCTGCCGAATTTCCAGCAGCGGATCACGTTAAACCCGGGTAGCTCTTCCTGATGGCGGGCCGCCTCGGCCTTTCCATCTCCATCGGTGGCGAACGCGTAGTCGGTGAGTTCATCGGCCAGGATAGTCAGTTCCACATCGGAGTGGCGCTGCAGTTCCCGGGCGATGTAATAGGAATACTCGTGGAGCTGTCGTTTGCTCGGAGGGAACGCCGCAACTAGACAAATCTTCATCGACAAGGGGCCTCAGAAGAGGGTGATGCTTATGTAGGGTTTTAACTGCGTGGTCTTCCCGCTGGTGAAATTCGGGAACGTCTCCTCCTGAACGCCGGCGGAGAAGCGAAGTGGATATTTCAGGCGAAGGGCTCCGGTTTCGTCATTGAAACTGCGGCCGAATGGCCGCATGTAGGAGACCGCAATTCCGTTGGTCGTCATGTCGTAGATGTGGAAACCCCGGGTATCCTCGAAAGCTGTCGACGCCTGAATATCCCAGCGGCGCGACGGGGAATAATCAATCGTTCCCGCGGGGCGCAGCGCCTGCGAAATCGCCGAGTGCAGCGGAGAGAACGGCACGATACGCCAGAACCGCAGATCCTCCGCAATCGCTTCCACGTTTAGATGCGTTCCAAAGCGCCGCGTCAGCCCGACGTAGGACGAAGTGAAGTAATTTTCGCTGTTTCCGAGTTTCGCGGAGGGGAAGGTCTGGTCGGTCGAGCCCCACCCGGCAATCAGCGCCGTTCTGCTCCAGGGTGCCCCCACGCGGAAGTCGATGGCTCCGGTGAGCGAGTGCTCGAAGATCGGGCTCTCGGTAAAGGGACCAATTTCACGAACAAAATAGCCGTCAGCGGAAACGGCATTGAAGAAAGAGCTGGTGGTCAGGTAGGTGAACACCCGGAAGAGATTCTGATTCATCGCGACCGGAGAGAGCGAGTCGCGCCGCACGGTTTCCTGGACTCCGCTGTTAAAAGTGAGGACATTACTGCCGATGCGTACGGTCGGCGCTACCCCGAAGTTGAAGATGTAGTCGTTCGTGTCGCGGCGCACGATGGAGTTCGTGGCCGGCACCGAGATGATTCCCCGGGAGTTCCGATATTGAAAGAAGCCTCCCGCGGTGGGTAGCGGCCCAAGGTGCAGGTGATACGCCGTGACAGAATCGGTTTCAATCGAGGAGCGTGGCAGCGGAAGCAGCGCGGTGTTGGTGCTGGGGACAGGCCCTGAGGGGCTGTCGAGTTTTGAATCGAGGACATACACCGGGCTGTCTTCGAAGATCGGCTGAACGATGGCGTTCTCCAGGACGCTGGTTTCCCGGGTCAGGCGGTAACCCTCATTGGCGCTGGCCAGCAGCAGGCTCTGTTCAGCTGTCTGGTCGTCGCCGGCGGCGCTGGCGGCGGCAGCAAAGGCGGAGAGCGCTTTGGTCCCGCGATGCTCCTGCTCAAAGACGCTGGCTTCCGCCATCAGGTAGCCGTAATCGGAGCGGCCGCCGTCAGTGCGATTCACGGCCGCCAGCTCGGCCGCTGCGCGGGGGGTGTCGCCAAGCGCCAGATAGTTGTTCGCTCGCGCCACCCGCACCGCGGTGTCGGAGGCGCCTGCTATCTGAGCGCGCTGCAGGTAATACTGCGACAACTGATATTCGTGCATCTGCTGCAGGATGTCAGCGGCTTCGATGTATTGCTGTCCGGTCGGAGGGTCTGTGGTTCCGGTGGCGGCCTCCATTTGCGCCAGTGCGATCTGCCGCTGCGCTTCAGTCGAGTGGCCCTGCTCCTCCATGGTGTGCGCGATGGCCAGCCGCACATCGACCCGATTGCTCCAGGGCGCCGTTAGCGCCTTGCTGAAACGCTCCATCGCAGCCTTCTGGTCGCCCAGCGTGCTCAGCGCCTGCCCGGTGGAAACATAGACGCCGCTCAGCGGCGAGCCCGTCTCCTTTGTGCCCGGAGGGCCATGGGCCGCCAGTTGCTCGGCGATCTCAATATCATGCATCGCCGGGTCGCGATCACCCAGGTTGGCATACACCCGTGCCATCAGCGCGTAGACCTCGGGCTTGTCCGGCAGATAACGCTGCCCGACCAGCAGTTCGTCGAGCGCTTCGTGGTAGCGGCGTTCGCCAAAGTAGATGTTGCCCAGCCCGAGATAGAGGGTGCCGTCTTTGGGATCGAACCGGAGCGCTGCACGGTATTCGTCCGCAGCCCGGGTGAGAAGACCTTCGCGTCCATAGGCGGTGGCGCGAATGGTGTGGAACACCTCCGCGTCGCCGAGAATGTTCTGCGCCACCTGCGCCTGGCGCACGGCTTCGCCAGGATGATGGAGATTCAGCTCCGCAAAGGCCAGGCCCAAATGCGCCTGGCCGTCCTTGCTGTCCTGCTTCAGCGCTGCCTGAAAATCACTGGCCGCAAGTGCCGGCTGGCGCAGATCGTTGCGGACAAATCCGCGGTTCACATACGCAGTCTCGACGCGTGGATCGCGCTTGAGCGCCTCGCTAAAGGCGGCCACCGCTTCGGTCTGTCTGCCGTCATGCTTGAACACGTAGCCGGCGAGCAGCGGAATGTCCGGCTCCTTCGGGAAGACGTCCATATCCCGCTGCATCAGCGCCAACAGCTCGCTGTATCGCTCCAGATGCAGCAGGTCGTAGCCCAGGTAGACGACTACCTCGCGGTCGCGGGGAAGATCCTGGATGGCCTTCTCGCCGAGATCGGCTGACTCCCTGTAATTGCCCTCGAAGTTGTAGTAGCGCTCTTCCTCGCGCAACACCTGCGGCACGCTGGTCATGCTTTCGGTTACGCGATGCAGCCATACGCCGGCCAAAGGAAGATCGTGCCCCTCGATGGCGGCGTTCATCGCTCCTGCGACGATCAGTGCATTCGCCGGCGCCACTCCGTAGCCCTTCGCATACGCCGCCTCTGCCTTCTTGTTCTGGCCCACAGCGGTGTACAGGTCGCCGAGCCCAAGATACGGCACGTAAAGGTGCGGATCGTCCTGCGCGAGCTCGTTGAAGTATTTCTCCGCCTCGTGGACATTTCCGGCCGCGCGTTCGGCGTAGCCGAGCGCAGTGAGCGCGAAGCGGCTCCTGGGAGCGAGAGCGAGTTCGTCTTTGTAGACGGCGATGGCGTCCTCGGTGCGGCCCATCTTCATCAGCAGATCGCCATCGATCTGCAGGCTGTTGGGATCGTGCGGGCTCAGCGCCAGCGATTCCTTCATATCCGCCAGCGCGCTGTCTTCCTGCCCTTCATCCATTTTGATCAGCGCGCGCAGCCGCAAAAACGAAGCCCTGTCCGCGCCCTGTTCGTTCAGAGCGCCGATCTCCGACTGTGCAATCTGCAGTTGCTTCTGCGACGGATCCGTGTCGTTCAGGTTCTTGTACAGCTCTTCCAGGTCCATGTGGAGCTGAATGCCGTAGAGCGGACCTTCCACCGGAGTGGCCGGCAAATTGGCAACGGCTTGCTTGTATTCCTTCAACGCATCGTCGTTGTGGTCCTGCATTTGCGCGATCTCGCCGCGGATGGCGTGCAGGCGGTAGTAGCCGGGGTCGATTTTGGCAGCGCGATCCAGGTAAGGGGTGGCCTTATCCATCGCACTATCGGCCACTTCAGCCTGCGCGGTGGCCAACTGCAGGGTCAAGTCGCGCGGCATGGCATTCGCCGCCTTTTCGTAGGTTTTCGCGGCGTCGTTCAACTGGCCGTTGAGGCCGTAGGTG
>JBAUGH010000381.1:0-3141 GCA_049679565.1 Acidobacteriaceae bacterium | reverse complement strand
CTGTAGCGGGGCACGGCTCCTGTAGCCGTGCCTGACGCCCCTGTCCCCCCATCAAAGACACAGAGCCGGGCTCCCATGAGCCCCTGAGGAAGAGCACCCGCCATGAAGATTGAGATCCCAACCTCTCTGCGCGCCTTTGCCGCCAACCAGTCCAGCGTCACCATCCACGCCGATACCGTCGCGCAGGCGGTCACCACCCTGCTCGACCAGTTTCCGGACTTCAAAAAGCACCTCTATACCCCCGACGGCGCCCTCCGCTCCTTCGTCAACCTCTACCTCAACGACGAGGACGTCCGCTATCTCCCTGAGCGCGAAGAGACCGGCGTCAAAGATTCCGACACCCTCTCCATCATTCCCTCCATCGCAGGCGGGTGCTGGCCGCACGGGCGGACGCGCCTTTGGCGCAATCTCATGCCCATGACGGCGTACGATTCCACCCGCTAGACTGAAGGAGACAGAGAAAATGGCAACCACCACCCAACCCCAGACCCTCCCCGAGCTCTCCACCGACGAGCTCGCCCGCTACTCCCGCCACCTCATCCTCCCCGAGGTCGGCATGGAGGGCCAGCAGAAGCTCAAAGCCGCCAAAGTCCTCTGCGTCGGCACCGGCGGCCTCGGCTCGCCCCTCGCCTTCTACCTCGCCGCCGCCGGCATCGGCACCCTCGGCCTCGTCGACTTCGACGTCGTCGACTCCAGCAACCTCCAGCGCCAGATCATCCACAGCACCAAAGACGTCGGCCGCTCGAAGATTGATTCCGCCGCCGAGAAGCTGACCGCTCTCAATCCCTTCCTGAACGTGGTCAAGCACGAGACCATGCTCACCAGCCAGAACGCCCTTGAGATCATCCGCCAGTACGACATCGTCGCCGACGGCACCGATAACTTCCCCACCCGCTACCTCGTCAACGACGCCTGCGTCCTCACCGGCAAGCCCAACGCCTACGGCTCCATCTTCCGCTTCGAGGGCCAGGCCAGCGTCTTCGCCGCCGAAGACGGCCCCTGCTACCGCTGCCTTTATCCCGAGCCACCGCCGCCCGGCCTCGTTCCCTCCTGCGCCGAAGGCGGCGTCCTCGGCATCCTCCCCGGCCTCGTCGGCGTCATCCAGGCAACCGAGGTCATCAAGCTCATCCTCGGCAAAGGCGAGCCCCTCATCGGCCGCCTGCTCCTCGTCAACTCGCTCGACATGCGCTTCCGCGAGCTCAAGCTGCGCAAGAATCCCGACTGCCCCGTCTGCGGCACGCATCCCACCGTCACCGAGCTGATCGACTACCAACAGTTCTGCGGCATTGTCCCGGAACAGAAAGCGGCCACGATGAAGAATGGCATTCCTCAAATGACGGTGAAGGAGCTCAAGCGGCGTCTCGATGCCGGCGAAAACCTGCTCGTCCTCGACGTGCGCGAGCCCTACGAAGTCCAGATCGCCCAGATCGGCGGCCGTCTGATTCCCCTCGGCGAGCTGCCCAACCGCATCGACGAGCTCAATCCCGCCCAGGAGATTGTCGTTCACTGCCGCACCGGAGGCCGCAGCCAGCGCGCCGCCGAGTTCCTCGCCACCAACGGCTTCGACAAGGTCCACAATCTCGCCGGCGGCATCCACGCCTGGTCCGACGAGATCGACCCCACCATCCCGAAGTATTGATCCCGAAGGAAGAGTCGGTCCCCCCGGACTTCCAGGCCGCCAGGATCAATGGTCGTGCCGGTTGAGGAACCAGACCGTGGCGGCCGCCGAGTTGGCCTCTGCGCATTGACACGGCGTATACCTTGACCTTCTACACCTTGCGTTGTATATGTAGAAGCGATAGGCATGAAGAACACGGACGACAGGTTCGACCTTCCGCAAGGCACGCTCGACCTTCTCATCATGAGGGTCGTTGCGCTCGGACCCATTCACGGCTATGCCATCGCACAAAGAATTCAGCAGATCTCCCGCGACGTCCTCCAGGTCCAGCAGGGATCCCTCTATCCCGCGCTCCATCGCCTCGAATACAAAAAGTTGCTCAGCTCTCGCTGGAAGCCCTCCGACACTGGCCGGGAGGCCAAGTTCTATGAGCTCACTTCCAGGGGACGGACTCATCTCAGGGTTGAAACCGAAAACTGGATGCGCCTGACTGACGTAGTGAGCCTCATTCTCAAGGAAACCCTGGAGGGAATCTGATGGGCTGGTTACGGAGACTTTTCTCTCGCGAACGACTGGAGGCGGATCTGGACAAAGAGCTGCGCTTCCACTTTGAAAGCCAGCTGGCCGACAAAGTTCGTTCCGGCATAGCCGAAAGCGAAGCCCGCCGGCTCACGCGAATCGAGTTCGGCGGGATCGAGCAGATTAAGGAAGACTGCCGCGAGCGGCGCGGAACGATGGGTCTTGAGTCGCTACTCCAGGATCTGCGCTATGCGCTGCGCATGTTTGCGAAGTCGCCGGGGTTCTCGGCGGTTGCGATTCTGACGATGGCTTTGGGGATCGGAGCGACCACGGCGATTTTCAGCCTGGTCGACGCCACGCTGCTGCATCCGCTGCCCTATCCGCACCCGGAGGAACTGGTACGCATCGAGGACGATCTGCCGGGCGCCGGTGCTGCCGACGCGGGCGTCTCGATTCCGGAGTGGAAAGATCTGCAGCGTTCGGGAATTTTTCAGTATGTTGTGCTGGAGATTTTCGGGTCGGCGAACCTCACGGGTGCATCGCAGCCGTCGCGGCTTCAGTATGAGGGGGTATCGCCGGCCTATTTTGCGATGCTGGGGGTGAAACCCGAGCTGGGGCACACGTTCAATCCTCAGGATCAAACGCCGGGGTTCACGGGGGACGTGGTGATCACTGACGGGTTGTGGAAGCGGGACTTCGGGAGCGATCCGCATATTCTGGGAAAAAGTTTGCGGATGGACAACGATTTGTATCGCGTAATCGGGGTGATGCCGCCGGGTTTTCGCAACCCGGGGCGAACCGCAGACGAGAGAAATACGGATCAGTGGTCGGCGTACGGTTTTTCGGAGGATCCGGCTCGGTCCTCGAACCGCAGTTTGCGGTTGCCCCTGGAAACGGTCGGGCGCCTGAAGCCGGGGCTGACACTTCGAGCGGCGCAGAGCCAGCTGGATGCGTTGGTTGCTTCGTTGCGGAAGCAATTTCCGGACGATTATCCGGCCGGCAGC
>JBAUGH010000380.1:0-5203 GCA_049679565.1 Acidobacteriaceae bacterium | reverse complement strand
CCGCAAAGCTGGCAGCGGCCCGCGATGCGTGGAACGCGCATCGGCCGCTGCCTTCGCCGGCAGAGATCGGTATCGCGACGGCAACCCCCTGAGAGCCCCGATGCATCTTTTCTCCACCCACGCGATGCACCTGCGCCCTTTCGATCTGGCGCTGGTGGGCATCTATCTGGTGGGCATTACGCTGTTCGGGCTGCGCTTCCGCCGTTCGGGCGAGCGTTCCCTGCGCTCCTACTTCCTCGCCGACCGCAACCTTCCGTGGTGGGCCATTTCGCTTTCCATCGTGGCTGCGGAAACCAGCACGCTGACCATCATCAGCGTCCCTGGCCTCGCCTTCTCCGGCGATTTCGGCTTTCTGCAGATTGCCATGGGCTATCTCGTCGGGCGCGTGGTCATCTGCATTCTCTTTCTGCCGCGTTACTTTCGCGGGGAGCTGCTCACCGCTTATCAGCTCATCGGCCAGCGCTTCGGCGAGCGGCTGCATCGCTGGACCGCGCTGCTCTTCCTGGTGATGCGTGCTGCGGCGGAAGGCGTGCGCGTCTTTGCCGTCGCCATTGTCGTCGGCGTCTCCATCGGAACCGGCGACGTCGCCTCCATCGCCATCCTCTCCGCGCTCACTCTTATCTACACCTTCGAAGGCGGCATGGCCGCCGTCATCTGGACCGATGTGGTGCAGATGTTCCTCTACGTCGGCGGCTCGCTGGTGGCGCTGGCCACCGTCTGCCACCGGATTCCCGGCGGCTGGCACGCGCTCATCGCCGGCGCGTCGGCGGCGCACAAGCTCACCGTGCTGCACTTTTCCTGGTCGGTGGCGGAAACCTACACCTTCCAGGCGGGGCTCATCGGCGGTTGCTTCCTCACCATGGCCAGCCACGGCACCGATCAACTGATGGTGCAGCGATTGCTGGCGGCGAAGAATCTGAAGGAGTCCCGGATTGCGCTGCTGGCCAGCGGCGGCGTCATCTTTTTTCAGTTCGCCCTGTTTCTGCTGATCGGAGCGGGGCTGTTCGTGTACTACAAATCCATGGGCACTGCGCCTCCTCTCAGCCCCGATCGCCTCTTTCCGTCCTTCATCGTGGAACAGATGCCGGAGGGCATCGCCGGCCTGATGATCGCGGCGATTCTGGCGGCGGCGATGTCGAACCTGAGCGCCGCGCTGAATTCGCTGGCCTCGACGTCGGTGGTGGATTTCTACCTGCCGCGCTACCCGGACATTTCCGAGCGCCTGCGCACGCGGCTTTCGCGACTGATGACGGTCGTCTGGGCGGGCGTTCTCTTTGCTCTGGCCATGTTCTCGCGGCGCGGCGGCCACGTGGTGGAGATCGGGCTCTCGATCGCCTCGGTCCTGTGGGGCGCGATGCTCGGCGTGTTTCTGCTGGGCACGCTCAGCCGGCGTGCGGGCGAAACCGGTACCTTGGTCGGCATGGCCGCCGGCGTCATCATCAATGTATTGCTTTGGCTTCAACCCCACGCCATCACGCTGCCTGTTGCGGGTCATACGCTGATGGTGCCGAAAGTGGCATGGACGTGGTGGGTGCTCATCGGTTCGCTGGTGACCTGCGGGGTGGGCTATACAGCGAGTCTTATCTTTCCGGATCGCGTGGTTGCAGAGGAGGGTATCGAGTGAGTCGTCGCTGGATTTGCGTTGGAATTGTTTTGCTCACGATCGCGCACGGCGCCGCACGGCCGCAGACTCGTGGAGATTTTTCGACCATCGATCGCCTGGTGAATCAGGGAATCGACGAACATCGGCTGCCAGGCGCGGTGGTTATCGTCGGCCACGACGGCCACGTCGTTTACCGCAAAGCCTTCGGATCCCGTTCACTCGAGCCCACGAAGGAGCGCATGACGCTCAACACCATTTTCGACATGGCGTCGCTGACCAAGTGCCTTGCCACGGCGACTGCCGTGATGCAGCTCTACCAGGAGGGCAAGCTCAGTCCGAACGATCCGGTAGCGAAGTATCTGCCCGATTTCGGCGCCAACGGCAAGCAGGACATTACCCTCCGCGATCTGCTCACGCACTATTCCGGCCTGCCGCCCGACCTCGACCTGCTGGAGCCCTGGCAGGGCAAGGAAGAAGGCTACCGCCGCGCGTTTGCTGTCGCGCCGGTGCGCCCGCCGGGCGTGCGCTTCGTCTATAGCGACATCAACTTCATCGTCCTCGGAGCCCTGGTGGAGAAGCTTTCCGGCCTGACGCTCGACGAGTACACGCAGAAGTTCATCATGGCGCCCATGGGCCTTGCGCATACGCGCTATCTGCCGCCGGCTTCGTGGATCCCGAAGATCGCGCCCACGCAGTGGGAACATGGCGCGGCGGCATTCGGCAACCCTGCGTCGAAGACCTTCCCCGGCGACACCATGCTGCGCGGGGTGGTGCACGATCCGACCTCGCGGCGCATGGGCGGGGTCGCGGGACACGCAGGCCTGTTCAGCACCGGCGACGATGTCGCTGCCTACGCGCAGAATCTGCTGGACCGGCTTGCCGGCCGGCCCAGCCGCTTTCCGCTTTCGCGCATCGTGCTCCAGAAGATGGTCGCACCCCAGCAGCCGGCCACCGGCACGGCGCTGCGCGCCTTCGGGTGGGATATTGACTCGCCCTACTCCAGCAATCGCGGCACTCTCTTCCCCGTCGGATCGTTCGGCCACACTGGATTCACCGGAACCTCGCTGTGGATGGATCCCACCAGCGACACTTACGTCGTCATCCTGGCCAACGCGGTGCATCCCGATGGGCCGAAGAGCATCACCGCGCTGCGCGGCCACATTGCGGACGCCGCTGCCGTCGCGCTGGGCATCCACGCGGACGGCGGCTCCCTCGCGGCGCACATCACGGGATACAACGAGTCGCTGAGCGGCATGCGTCGGTGGCCGGTGCGCAACGGCGATGTCAAAACCGGCATCGACGTTCTCGAAGCCGATCATTTCCGCGAGCTCGCAGCTATCGCGCAGCGCCACGGCGGGCATCTGCGCCTGGGGCTGCTCACCAACCAAACCGGCGTTGACAGCCAGGGGCGACGGACGATCGACGTTCTCTTTCACGATGCGCCGCAGGACGCGCCCGGCGTCGCGCTCACCATGCTCTTCAGCCCGGAGCACGGCATCCGCGGCGCCTACGACCAGCCCGACGTCCCGAGCACGACCGATCCGGCCACCGGCCTTCCCGTTGTCAGCCTCTATGGAGCGACCGCCGCCGACCGGAGACCCTCGCCGGAAGCGCTGCGCAAACTCGACGCCGTGGCCATCGACCTGCAGGATGCCGGGGTGCGCATCTACACCTACGAGGCGGTGGTGCGCTACTTTCTCGAAGCCGCGGCGAAGACCGGCACGGAAATCATCGTTCTGGACCGGCCCGACCCGATTAACGGCGCGTTCGTGCAGGGGCCGGTTTCCGATCCGGACAGCGAGAGCTACGTCAACTCCATGCCGATTCCGGTGCGGCACGGCATGACTCTGGGCGAGTTGGCGCGCTACGACAACCAGCAACTGAATCTTCACGCGCCACTCACGGTCGTCGCCATGCAGGGCTGGCAGCGCGGGGACTGGTACGACTCCACCAGCCTTCCGTGGGTCAATCCATCCCCCAACCTTCGCGATCTGGAAGAAGCGACGCTCTACCCCGGCATCGGGCTCATCGAGACAACCAACATCTCCGTGGGGCGCGGCACGGATACGCCCTTCGAGCTGATCGGCGCGCCGTGGATCGACGGCCGCGCGCTCGCCGAGCACCTGAATCATCGCCAGCTGCCGTCAGTTCGCTTTATGCCGGTGGACTTCACGCCCGAGAAACCCTACCCGTACGGTGGCGAACTCTGCCATGGCGTCCGCATTCTGGTGGTCGATCGCAATGTCTTCGACGCGCCGGAGCTGGGCATCGAGATCGCGTCGGCGCTGCACCACCTCTACCCGGACGCGTTCCACCTCGACAAGATCGATACCCTGCTGGCCGATCGCGCGGTGCTCGACGAACTGGCAGCCGGTGACGATCCGCAGCGCATCGCGGAAAGCTGGCGTCCGGCGCTGGAAGCCTTTGAGCAGCAGCGGGCGAAGGCGCTGCTCTATTAGCGGCGCGGCCTGGGAGAGGCGCGGCACCGGGGCCGGCATAGCTAGGCTCTCAACCGGATCCCGTTGGTCGCATCCCGGCATGGGCCGCAGAGGACCAGGTGATCGCAATACGCTGAGTACGCGCGGCGGTATTCCCCTTTGGCGTGCTTGAGGCGTTTGAACCGTTCGGAGAGCAACCCGGGGCCGTTGCGCAGGTCGCCTTCTGCCTGCACCCATGCGGCCGACCACTCCTTGTACTCAGAACGAAGCCGCGTGCCTTGCTCGCAACAGGACATCACGGTCACGGCTGCCTCCGGGTGCTGCCTCCTGCTTCGGTGGCATCCACTCTAACCCGGAAAGCATCCGCCACGACACAGAATTTGAGTAACCACGAAGGTTCGATCCGCTCCGCATGGGCGCAGGGTCGGAGAGCCGAATGCAGACGGCCCGCTTCGACCGGGAACTTCTACTTCTGCTTCAGCAGCGTGGGGATGAATGTTCCCGGGGGGCCGGCCAGCGAGCCGTCGTCCATGATCGTGAATACGTTGGTGCCCGCGTCTCCCCCGCAGTTCAGCGTGAGCTTCTTGCCGCTGGCGGCATACGTGCAACTGGCCGAATCGCCCATGGCGGTGAAGGTCGCCTTCCCGCCGGACTTCAGTTCAAGGATCACGCTGTGGCTCACGTCGGCGTAGGTGCCCTGGATACCCGAGCAGGCAACGCAGAACGAGAAGATCGGGATGAGAGAGAGCAGCACGGCAGCCGCCGTGGATCGCGAAAATCCGCCCTTCAATTTGCTTTTCATGAATGAACCCTCCGCTGGTTGAATCCTTCTGCCCCGGTTGCGAAGCGCTGTTGGGCAACGGCGGCCATCCCCACAAACGGGGCCAGGCCGCTGCCGCCGCGATCAGCGCTTCAGTGCGCGGGCAGCAATCGCTGCGCCCGCCGCAAGTACGACCCAGCCACCGAACTGCATCGACAAGAATGACGAACTGTCGGGGATTCCTCCGAGGACCTTCAGCAGGCTCGAGCGCTGCGCGAAAATTGCGATCGCCGAGTAGACCAGCGGCAGCGCAAAGCCAAACCTGGCGCGCGCGCTCTTCATAAAGGGCAGCACGAAGGGCGCGGCGATGCAGACAATGCCCAGCATCGCCCAGAGTCCGTG
>JBAUGH010000379.1:0-3146 GCA_049679565.1 Acidobacteriaceae bacterium | reverse complement strand
GGGCAGGTACGCCGCGGCCAGCGTGACCAGCGCCAGCAGCAGGACCACGGCGGCCAGGGTGAGCGGATCGTCCGGCGCGATCCCGAAAAGCAGCGCGGAGAAAAGGTGGGTGAGGGCGAGCGCGGCGGGGATGCCGACCGCCAGGCCGAGCAGAGCAAGCTGCGCGGATTCCCGCAGGATCAGCTGCCGCACCGAGGCGGGCGAAGCTCCCAGGGTCATGCGCACGCCGATCTCGCGGGTGCGGCGCGCGACCGAGAACGACACCACGCCGTAAATGCCGATGGCGGCGAGCAGCAACGCCATGCCTCCGAATCCGCCCAGCAGCAGGGTGCGGAAGCGAGGCCATGCCAGCGATGCATGCAGCGCTTCGGGGATGGATTCGATTTCCGTCACCGGCAGGTTGCTGTCGATGGCGTGCGTTTCGGCGCGAATGGCGTCGCCCACCACGGTCGTGCTGAGCCCGCTGCGCACCACCACCTCGCCGCCCCAGAAAGGCGCCTGCGCGAAGGGAACATACATCATCGGGCCCGGAGCTTTGGCGAGCGAGACGTCGTGGATATCGGAGACCACGCCGACGATCTCGCGGGAAACGCCGCCGTTGGGGGGGAAGCCGAACAGCAGGTGGCGGCCCACAGGGTCCTGATGCGGAAAGAAGCGGCGGGCCAGGGTTTCGCTGATGAGGGCGACCGGTGGCGTGGAGGCCGAGTCATCGGCCGAGAAGAGCCTGCCGCGCACCAGAGACATGCCCATCACGCTGAAGTACCGCGGGCTGGCGGCGACATAGTCCGCGGTGTCGGCCTCGCCGGCAGCCTGGGCGGGATTGCCCGCGACAACAAAGGGGAGGGTGACGGCGTCGTCCAGAATGGGCAGAGGAGCGGCGATGGCGGCGTCGTGCATCCCCGGCCGCGCCTGGACGCGCGTGAGCAGCTGGCTGGCGAAGGCGGCCCACTGTTGAGGAGTGGAGTACTGGAAGCGCGGCAGGGAAATTTCGGCCTTGACCCGATGGCTGGTCGCGAAGCCCGGTCCGGTTGAAAGCAGACGAGCAAAGCTGCGCAGCAGCAGACCGGCGCCCACCAGCAGAATGGCGGCCAGTGCGATTTCGCCGGCTGCGAGAAGGTTGCGCGCGCGCCGCGAGCTTCGGGTTTCGCCCGCGCCTGCGCCGGCACGCAGGCTGGTTTGCGGATCGGATCGCGCCGCATAGAGAACCGGCGCGAGGCCGAAGGCGAGAGTCGAGCCGATTGACAGGGCCAGCGCAAAGCCGAGCACCGCGGCGTCCACGTGGATGGTGTACAGGCGGGGCAGTCCGGAGGGCAGCAGAAGGACGAGAGCCGGCACGCTGCGCCAGGCCAGCAGCGCTCCCGCGGCGCCGCCCAGGAGGCCGAGCAGAGCGTTTTCGGTGAGCAACTGGCGGGCAATGCGGCCGTGGCCTGCGCCCAGCGCGATGCGGACTGCGATCTCTTTCGACCTTGCCGTGGACTGGGTGAGCAGCAGGTTGGCGATATTGGCGCAGGCAATCGCGAGCACCAGCGCCACCGCGCACAGCAGCAGGAGGAGCGGCGGCCGCAGATCGCCGACAATCACCTGCTGCAGCGTCTGCACGTTCATGGTCCATCCCTGCTCGGAGGGAAGGTGACGTGCCAGCGCTGCGGCGAATGCCTGCATCTCGGCCTGGGTGCGATGGAGCGAGATGCCGGGTTGCAGGCGGGCGATGATCGGCAGCCAGTGCGTCTGCGGGGGACGCGCGATCCAGCGGCTGAAGAGGGGATCCTGGAGCAGGGGGATCCACACCTGCTGGGGCCGGGTGAAGAACGGCGTCTGGAAGCCGGCGGGCATGATGCCGACGACGGTGTAAGCGCGCTGATCGAGCGTGATGGAGGCGCCGAGGATGCGGGGATCGCCGCCGAAGCGGTTGCGCCACAGGCCTTCGCTCATCAGCGCAACCGGCGCAGCGCCCCGTCGGCCGTCATCGTCGAGCAGCGCGCGGCCCAGCAGAGGCCTGGCCGGAAAGACGGAAAAGAAGCCGGGCGTGACCGCGATGGTGCTGATGTCGGCCGGCTTGCCCCGGCCGGTGAGGGTGAGCGCGTGGCCGGCGAGGCCGGCGACCGCGGCGAAGGTCTGACGGCGCTCGCGCAGCTCGAGAAACGAAGACCAGGAGACACCGTCGCCGGCGATGGCGGCCGCGCGCTGGTCCTCGCTGATGCTGACAAGCTGTTGAGGATGGTCGTACGCCAGGGGACGCAGCAGAATGGCGTGGACCACGGAAAAGATGGCCGCATTTGCGCCGATGCCCAGAGCGAGCGTGAGCACCACGACGGCGGTGAAGCCGGGAGCCCTCCCCATGCGTCGCGCCGCGTAAAGGCTGTCCTCCAGCAGAAGCTCGAGGACGGGCAGCCCCTCTTCGCGGTGTGTCTGCTCCTGGGGAACGGCGGTTGCGCCCAGCTTCAGCCGAGCCAGGCGGCGGGCCTCGGTGGGCGGCATTCCCGCGCGCAGGTTCTCTTCGATCAGCAGGGCCAGATGCTGCGCCAGCTCTTCGCGCAGCCGCGCATCGCCACGACGGCCCGTGGCGAAATTCCGCAGGCGCAGCAGGAAGCGGCGCAGCGGTCTCATCTCCGATCCTCCGTCGTGACGTCCATGGTCGCCTCCGCCGCCATTTTGGTTACCCACAGGAGGATGCCATATCTCTATTGGGATAGCAACAGGAAAGCGTATGGGGTCAGGAGCGGCGAACCGGTGCGCAGCGTTGCCAGGGCCTTTGCCGGGGTCGATTACACTGGCACGCGGGGTGCAAAGGCAATTTGCAGGAGGCGGCGTGACGGCGACAGGCAAGCGGGTGGCGGTGGTGACCGGCGGAGCCCAGGGCATTGGGCGGCGCACGGCGGAGTTGCTGGGCGAGCGCGGATACCGGGTGGCGATCATCGATCTGCGCGTGGCGAAGGAGACGACGGAGCGCATCCGCGAGCGGGGAGGGGAAGCGATCGCGTTCGCGGGGGACGTGACCGACGAGGCGATGGTGGAGCGTTTTGCGGAGCGCGTGCTCGAGCTGTGGGACCGCGTGGACGTGCTGGTGAACAACGCCGGTATCAGCCTGATCCGCCCGGCCGAGGAGACGACAGCCGGGGAGTATCGCCGCGTGCTGGAGGTGAATC
>JBAUGH010000378.1:0-4487 GCA_049679565.1 Acidobacteriaceae bacterium | reverse complement strand
GGCGGGGGGGGGGGTACGGAGGTACTGGTGAGGTTACAGGTTACAGGTTGCAGGATTGCGCGGCGGGGACCTGCGTGACAGGTGAAATACGGCTGGTGCGTTGCCCTGTTGTCGCCTCTTCGAGAACCGCCCGCGCCGATTGCTTCCTGCAAGCCGACATTTCAGGAGTAATCGGCTTCGGTGAGTGGTTTGGCGATTTGGCACTCGTTGAATTCCTTGAAAATCCCCGGTCCAATTACGGGGAATCGGGGGAACCCTTTCGCTCGGTTACGCTACCTCTGAAACCGTAACCACATCGATCTCATCTGCGACTTCGATGATCTGAAGAAGATCAAGGAACTCATTGAGACTCTAGGGAAGAAGCACGGTAGTTAATTGCACTGCCCCGGCTTCGCCATGAGGATCGCATCGTAATCCGTTATCTCGGCGTAGTAGGTCTTTTTATCCGTCATGTAGACCTTCTTGTGGCCTGCCGTCACCGACGGCGCCATATGAAACCGGTTCGCCATGTGCGGCCTGAATCCGCCTTTGCATAGCGCGTCGGAGTGCGCCTGGATGAACGCTTGGTCGTCGATCTTCTTGAGCTTGAATATCGGACCCTCGATCGCCAGAAATGCACCCTGATAGTCGACGCCAACCCATCCGCTTCCTTCTAAAACGTTCGCGCAATACTTGACCATCGGCTCGACATCCACCATCGCCCGCTGAAGACGATCGACCCGTTTCGCGACATCGGCGAACAGCGCATAGGTATCGGCTATCGTGTCCAGGGAACGGATCTGGAGGTTCGTGAGTGGATGGCCCACATCGCCGCGCGATTGCCCATGCACGACAACCGGCATCACCGTTGCACCAGCGCCAACGCCGACGCCCGCCTCGAAATTGATCCACCGGCGATCGTTCGAGGCGGGAGACAGCAACACGATGACGACGGCTGCCGTGTTCAGACCCTTGATGATCGTTTGAAACCATATGTCTCCGCCGGCAATGCTGTCGTAGTCGGACGAAACAAATACCGGCAGATCCTCCCCGAGAGATCGTCGAAGATAAAACTTGAGGAGATGTGCGGCCTCCTGCTCTTCCGAGATATGGCTTATAAACACGCCCTGTTTCACGTCGCTCATAGCGAAGCCTCCACGCCGATGATTCCCGTGCCGTCCGGCCATGAGATCTTGATGGACTGCGACCGGTGCTTGCCCGCGTTCACATGGATCGTGTCGTTGTGGAAGTTCATCTGGGTCCTCCCGAGATCGACGCCCATGAACTGGACACCTATGAGCGGGGTCGGCAATCCCTGCGCGCCGAAGAACAAGACCATGAGAAATCCCCGGAAGAGGAATAGACATCCATCGATCCGCTCCTCAGGTTCCTTGACGAGCGGAGCCGCGGTGAGTGATTCGACCGACCGGAACTGCGCGCCGATCGGGACCGCGAATGAAAGGCCTGCACGCCCTGGGAACGGATCAAGGCCGAATGCGATGCGCACGAGTTCGTCGCTTGGCATCCCCTTCGCGTTCGAATGACCGATGAACTTCACGCCGTCGTAGGCGATGTTGATCACTGTCTTCAGCAGCCACCGTTCGAGCATCGGGCCGTCGAAGCGATGCTTCACGATGTTCGTGAAGCGACCACCGAGCTTGCCGCGGACACTTGCGAGCGCCATCGACTCCCGGAAGGCCTTGAACGCGTCGGCGCCCCCCTTGTCGACGGGCGAAAGCATGCTGTTGTGGTGCTTGCAGAGGATGTTCTTCGTGAGCGTGGCGACAGGGATCCGCTTCGTCTCCCGGCACCACGAGAAGCCGGTGACGTCGATCTCCTCGTCGACGAAGAGCGAGCGGGACACGATGTGTTCCCCCGATTGCCGATCGTTGCAATCGCCGAGGCATGCGGCCCAGCATTCCATTGCTAATAAAGTCATTGTATTCCCATAAAGCGCAGAGTTATAAGGCCTTATTGGGAGTAGACTGGCGTTGGAGGCAGGGTATGAGCGGAAGAATGAAGCAGTGCTCTAACCCGCGATGCACGACGAAGAGCGGCAGACGGCGCAGATTCTCAGCAGCGAACACGCACTGCCCGACGTGCCACTCGCCAGCCCAGGCAATGGGGCGCGGGTCGAGCAAGGGCGGCGGCAAAGGCGGTTCCAGCAAGGGCATCAGAGTCGGCGGTGGGAGCCTTGGCCGTAGAACGAAGATCGGGAAAAGGCGCCGAGCAAGCAAGGTCATGGTGAAGTGGGGCGGCTTCATGAAGGAGGAGGACTGGTTGAAGGCCGCCCCGCGCAAGAGCCCACCCAGGAAGCGCGTATGAACGTCCGGGCGAAGTGCGTCAACAAGGGCTGCGAAGCCTATAACGTCGAAAAATCCGTCGCGGTCGGGACGCTGACCGGCTACGGCGCAGGGAACGGCCGCGTTAAATGCCCTAAATGCGGACAGCCTATGCAGACGACGAAGACGATCGCGACGACCGCGCGCGGAGCGAGGAAGCCAGGCACGCGTCGGCCGCCCGGCAGAGGCGGAAGCCGATCGTGAAAGGCGATCGTCGCTTCGTCAGGCGCGATGGTCAGATAGGACATTTCTTGTCAAGTTGGGATTAGACCCGCTCGCCTTCGATTAGTGCTTTCGCAAGTTGCCGAACAACGACCATATCGGACAAGTGCCAGTGATTATTAGTTGTCGATATCAGGCCAATGCGCTCATCCAGCATGCTTTATGGAATGGCATCCGGATCGGTATTGTAAAACGCGCTTCCCTTCAGGAGTCATTAGTACATCCCCCCGATGAGTGCGCGGATCGCCGGGTTGCGCTGCGCACGCGATGCACTGACGGTTTCTTGTTCCCCGGTTATGTCTCCTTAATGCGTGGGATGCCCGGCTGGCTTTGGGTTGCGGTGCTCCGTCTCTGTTCGGGTTGGGGTGAAGGTGCAGGACATGTCCGCTAACTTCGTCGGGGTGAGAGTTAGTGGCTGGACCTGATCCTTGACCAATAGCGCGTTGAAGGCGGTGAGCTGGGGCTGCGCGTCTTTCCACGCCGCCACGGTACGGTTGTATTTGGGGCAGGCGTCTTCCCAGGTGGCGATCTGGGCGGGGGTGGGGGCGATGTCGAGTCCCACCTGCATCATGCTGACCATGGTGTTGTAGTCGTCGTTGAGGGTGAAGAACGACTGCATCGCTTTGGGGTCGGGCGTGGTGCGGCGGAAGGCGGCGCCGGGGGCTGGCGCTTCGCCTCCAATTTTAGTGAGGCTGTCGAGGAGCGTCTTGCCCTGGGCGGCGACGTCGGCCGGCGGCTTGCTCTTCATGAGGGAGACAAGCTGGGTGCGGACGGCTTCGACTTCGTCATGGGCTGCGACGGTCTTCTCCATACCCTGAACGGCGAGGAGGCTGAGCTGGTTCTGCTCGCGGAGGGCGGCCATGATGGCGGGGCTCTGGCCGACGCGGGGATCGTTCATGACGGTGACGTCGCGGGTGTAGACGTGTCCGTCGACGGTGAGCTTGAGGGTGTAGACGCCGGGAATGACCTGGGGTCCATGAGGACCGGGATTGGTGGCGCCCTCGACCATGTTCATCTCATTTTCGAGGTCGTGGCGGAGGGCGGGCGGATCCTCATATTCGAGATTCCAGTTCACGCGGTTGAGACCGATGTGGGTGGTAAGGGCGCGGGACTCGGGCGTGGCCAGCCAGTATTGGGGAAAGGCTGCGCCCTCGATGGGCGGCGGCAAGGTGCTCGAGATGGTGCGAATGAGCGTGCCGTGGGCATCGAAGACCTGGAGCTGGATGGGGCCGGTGGGCTCGTGGCTGAGGTAGTAGTCCACGATGACGCCGTAGGGCGGATTGGGAGCGTGGGGGACTTCGACGGAGAAGGGCTGATCCCAGTTGCTGTTGACGCGGGCGCGGATGGCCTCCTCGGGCTGGAAGAGGTAGGCGGGAGAGGAGCCGATGGTGGAGGCCTGGGCAGCGATGTGGCGCAGGGGGGTGATGTCGTCGAGGACCCAGAAGCCGCGGCCGTAGGTTCCGATGACGAGGTCGTTGAGGTGGTCGGCGGTGTGGAGGGTGAGGTCGCGGATGGAGGTGCTGGGGAGGTTCTGGCGGAGGGACTGCCAGTGGTCGCCGTTGTCGAAGCTGACGTAGACGGTGGTTTCGGTGCCGGCGAAGAGGAGGCCGGGCTGGTCAGGATCGGAGCGAAGGCTGTTGACCCAGGAGCCGGTGCGCTCGTCGCTGGGCAGGCCGGCGACGATGGTGGACCAGGTTTTGCCGGCGTCGGTGGTGCGCCAGATGAGGGGGACGTCGGAGTCGAGACCGGGAGGCAGGCCGGCGTCGGAGCCGCGCTCGCCGGTGATGCGGCCGGTGACGTAGGCGGTGTTGACCTCATCGCCGGCGGTGATGGTGTTGAAGCTGGTGTGGGGCGGAGCGCCGGTGATGTTGCTGACGTTGGTCCAGAGCTTGCCGTGGTCCATGGTGTTGTAGATCTGGCCGTTGCTGCTGACGGTCCAGACGA
>JBAUGH010000377.1:0-3987 GCA_049679565.1 Acidobacteriaceae bacterium | reverse complement strand
GTCCTCTATTGTGCGGCAAGCGGCTCGGCGGCTAGACTGCTGGCCATGAATCTGCAACTTCGCCGCCTGAGCCAGGTCGCCCTGGTGACCCTGCTGGCCTCTGCCGCCAGTTCGATGCATGCCCAGGACTGGGCCCGGAGCCGCTTCGACGCCTCGCCGCGCCACCACGAATACGTTGCGCTCAAGGACGACGCGCGTACCGTCCAGGCGCTGGTTGTCTACCCCGAGGTCAGCACAAAGGCGCCGGTGGTGGTGATGATTCACGAGATTTTCGGGCTCACCGACTGGGCCAAAGAAATGGCAGACGAACTGGCGGGCGACGGATACATTGTGATCGAGCCCGATCTGCTCAGCGGCTACGGTCCCAACGGCGGCGGATCGAGCGATTTCCCCACCCAGGATGCGGCGGTGAAAGCCGTCTCGGGACTTGACCCCAACGGGGTGATGGCCGACCTCGATGCAGCCGCGGATTACGGCAGGAAGCTGCCGGCGGCGAACGGCAAAATTGCGGTGGTCGGCTTCTGCTGGGGTGGAACCAAGTCGTTCGCGTTCGCGGCGCACCGCAGCGGTCTGAGCGCGGCGTTTGTGTTCTACGGAACCGCGCCCGCCGATGTCTCCACCATTACCGCTCCGGTGTACGGATTCTATGGCGGCAACGATGCCCGGGTGGGCGCCACAATTCCGGCGACGACGGAGGCGATGAAAAAGGGGGGCAAGGTGTACGAGCCGGTCACCTACGATGGCGCGGGACACGGATTCATGCGCGCGGGCGAAGATCCCGGCAATACGAACCCGGCCAACAAAACGGCTCGCGAACAGGCTTATGCACGACTGCTCACGCTGCTGAAGGGCATGTGAAGGGCTACCGGAGCGCGCGGGCGACTGAAAGTTCCGGGTAGCCGACCTTCCGGCAACAATCCCCGGATGGACTGGTTCACGGCGCTGGTCACATACTGGCTGCATGTCCTCTGAGATCGCCTGTTGGTCGTGGACTTCACGCTTGAGATTGGGTCGGCCGCTTCGCGGCCGATACCCCTCGCGCCGGACAGAATCTGGCAGGGAGCACTACCTGGGGTTCGGGGGGGCGCCGTTCGACTCGCTCTGCTCGCTCAGGCCAGGCTATTCGACTGCGCGCCGAGCCAGAGCATTTTTCCGCGGGGAAGGACCGTGACGGCGCTCCGCTCAGGATGACATTTGTTGTTGGGCAGCGTAAGACCGGCCATACGGAAGTTTCGCGGCGTGGATGGCCCCGCCTGAAGGCCCGTCTCTTTTAGCGAGGGCATTTTCACGGCTGGAGCCCGTGGCTTCTACCGTCACGCGGCTCGGGCCCGGTGTCCGATTTCGAACAGAGGGTTTTCCGTTTCGGGACAGACGACCGCCGCACGTCGGGTGTAAGACCGCGTGTTTCCAATCACATAATCCACTTCTGATTTGGCTGCTGAACTGCCGGTTGAGGACGGGTCGGGGATCGTACGCGGAGCAGCGGATCCAGGGCTGCGTGGGCACCGGTTCGAGAGCTATTTTTGAGGAGGGGTGATGCTGGCTGACCTGAAGTATGCGTGGAGACAGTTAAGGAAGTCGCCGGGGTTTGCGGTGACGGCGGTGGTCACGCTGGCGCTGGGGATCGGCGCGACGACAGCGATCTTCACCATGTTCGACCAGGTGCTGCTGCGCGTGCTGCCGGTGGAGAAGCCACAGGAACTGGTGCGGTTCTGGTGGCATGGGAATTTTCGCGGGAACATCAGCAGCTTCGGCGGAGACGGTTGGGACTACTTCTCTTACCCGATGTACAAGGACCTGCGCGACAAGAACCAGGTCTTCAGCGGAGTGCTGGCGGCGGACCGAACCAGCGTAGGGATGGCCTGGCACAGGCAGGCGAAAGATGTGCAGGCGGAACTGGTGAGCGGGAACTACTTCCAGGTTCTGGGGCTGAAGCCGGCAGTGGGACAGCTCTTCACCGGAGTCGACGAGACGGCGAAGGATGCGAATCCGGTGGCGGTGCTGAGCTACGACGCGTGGCGGACACAGTTTGCCGGAGACCGCGGGGTGATCGGGCAGGCGGTGGGGGTGAACGGGCATCCGTTCACGATCGTGGGCGTGGCTCCGGAGGGTTTCCATACGGCCATCGGGGGATACCGCCCCGTGCTGTTTGTCCCGGTGACCATGGTGGACACGGTGATTCCGTGGTCGGCGCCGCTGCACCGGGTCGATAATCGGCAGTCGCTGTGGCTGACGGTTGTGGCGCGGCGGAAGCCGGGGGTTTCGATCGCGCAGGCACAAGCGGCGATGCTGCCGTTGTGGCACGCGCTGCGGGCGAGCGAGGTATCGCTGTTCAAGGACACGTCCGCCAAGTGGCGGACGAACTATGTGGACGGATCGAAGTTCCAGGTGAAGGACGACTCGCTGGGATTCTCGCCAGGACGGATGGACCTGAAGACGCCGCTGGTGATCCTGCTGAGCATGGCCGGGCTGCTGGTGGCGATGTGCGGGCTGAATGTGGCGACGCTGCTGCTGCTGCGCTCGACGGCGCGGGTAAAAGAGATGGCCATGCGCTACGCGCTGGGCGCGAAGAGCAGCCGGATCGTCCGGCAGTTGCTGCTGGAGGGCGGGCTGCTGGGGCTGGTGGGCGGCGCGGCCGGCCTCGCGCTGTCGCCGGTGCTGGCGCAGGTCCTGGTCCGGCTGCTCACCAGCGCCGAGCCGGGAACGGAACCGTATTCGGCCAGCATCGACGCACGGATTCTGCTCTTCACCCTGGGACTGTCGGTCGTGGTGAGCGTGCTGTTCTCGATTGCGCCGGCGCTGCACTTCCTGCGCCCCGACCTGGCGGGATCGCTGCGCCAGAGCACCGGGACGGCGTCGAAGGCCTCGCAGGCTTTCCGCAAGCTGGCGGTGGGCCTGCAGATTGGGCTGAGCGTGCTGTTGCTGGGCGGAGCCGGGCTGTTCGTGCGAACCCTCAACAATCTGCACGATGTGCCGGTGGGCTGGAATACCACCCATATGGCCACGTTTGAACTGGACCCGACCGAGTCGGGGTACGGCGAGCAGAAGACTTCGGAGATTGTGACCAACGCGGTCGAGACCCTGCGGCGGCTGCCGGGGGTGGCGGCGGTGAGCGCGACCACCGATCCGGAGCTGTCCGGAGATTCGACGACGAACGGCTATCACATCGACGGACACAAGTTCACCGAGAACGAGAAGGACGATTTCGAGTCGCCGTGGGTGATGCCGGACTATTTTGCGGCCCTGCAGCAGCCGCTGCTGGCCGGGCGCGCTTTCACCGACGGCGATAAGAAGGGTGCTCCGCAGGTCGCGGTGGTGAACCTGGAGTTTGCGAAGCGGTTTTACGGCTCGGCGACGAATGCGCTGGGGCGGATGATCGGCGCCGGCGATAAGGGAGACACCACGATCGTCGGCGTGGTGGGCGATGTGAAACACACCGATTTGCGCACCGACATCGGGCCGGCGGTGTACGAGCCCTACCTGCAGATGCAGCATCCGACGGGCGTGGAGATGTATGTGCGGACGCTGGGCGCGCCCGACGCGATGGAGCCGGAGATCGACCGCGCAGTGCACCGGCTCGATCCGACGCTGGTGGTGGGCGGGCTGCGCACCATGGAGGCGCAGGTGGATATGAGCGCCTCGAACGAGCGGGCGCTGGCGATCCTGGCTGCGGCCTTTGCGGTGCTGGCGGCGATTCTGGCGGCGGTCGGGCTCTATGGAGTGCTGGCCTATTCCACGCAGAGCCGGACGCGGGAAATTGGCGTGCGGCTGGCGCTCGGTTCTCCGCGGGGCGCGGTGGTGGCGCTGGTGGTGCGGGAAATGGCGTGGATTGCCGGCGGAGCGGCGCTGGTGGGGCTGCCGGCGACGGTGGGCCTGGCGCACTTCTTCCAGAGCCAGCTCTACGGGGTGAGCACCTGGGATCCCGTGACGCTGGCGGCGGCGCTGCTGCTCACGGCGGTGATGGTGGCGCTGGCTTCGGCGCTGCCG
>JBAUGH010000376.1:0-6280 GCA_049679565.1 Acidobacteriaceae bacterium | reverse complement strand
GAGCCAGCAATGGCTGCTGCGGCCGGCGTTCTTCCGCGGCGTGGACAACGCGCTGCTGGAGAAGCAGGAAGAGGAGCGGGCGGGGGCGGGGCTTCCGTGGTGGCAGGATGCGGGGCAGGCCGGGGATGTGCTGGCGATCCTGAAGAGCCATGGGGTGAACATGGTGCGGGTGCGTCCGACGTCGGCGCCGCCGTACGCGACGCTGACCCTGAACGGGAGCAGCGGGATCCCGGCCACGTGCACAGGGAACGGCTGCTACGCGGAAACGGATGCGGTGGATGTGGATCTGGCGAAGCGGGCGAAGCAGCTGGGCATGGCGGTGGAGCTGACGCTGCTGTTCGACGGCGGATCGTCGAATGCGACGCCGGGGGCATGGTCGAGCGACTCGCTGACCCAGGCGGAGAGCGATCTCTACAACTACGTGAAGAGCAAGGTGGAAGCGTACCGCATGGCGGGCGCGATGCCCGACATGGTGACGATCGGGAACGAGGTGGACACGGGGTTTCTGGGATCGCTGGGATCGCCGACGGGGAGCAATTTCGCGCCGTTTGCGGCGCTGGAGAAGCAGGGGATGCAGGCGGTGCTGGACGCGGCGTCGGACACATCGCTGGGGGCGGCGCTGCCGGCGCCGCTGCGCTGCATCCACATCACGCCGGCGTGGGACCTGACGAACTTCTTTGGGTACGTGAACAGCAATGGGATTCCGTACGACGCGATGTGCCAGAGCTACTACCCGTTCGATCACGGGCCGCTGACGGCGGCGCAGGCCAGCGCGTCCAATCCAAACAACAAGCCAGTGGAGCAGACGGCGCTGACGAATGCGGCGACGAGCATCGGCAAGCCGATCTTCGTGATCGAGGCAGCGGAGCATTACGAGAGCGGATTCGAGGCGGCCGATCCCTGGTATCCGGAGACGATGGCGGGGCAGCGGCAGTTCTTTATCGATCTGACCAGCGTGCTGAAGGGGCTGCCGAACCATCTGGGCATGGGGATGGAGTCCTGGGATCCGGCGGGTGTGAACATCCCGAAGTCCGGCGGGTACACGAACGGCGACGGCGCGACGGATGCGACGTATGTGTGGAACGGGCTGACGCTGTTCGATAACGCGGACACCAGCGGCAGCTCGCAGTCCTCGGCGGCGAATTATTCAGCGGTGCTGGAGGCGGTGGACGCGCTGGGCGGACGGCTGGATCCGACGCTGACCTACAAGCTGGTGAACGCGGCGAACGGGCAGGTGCTGGAGACGACGGGGACCGGTTCGATGCTGGCGTTGGCGACGGTGTCGGACAGCGGGGTGGAGTCGCCTGCGGAGCAGTGGGCGATCACCAGCAACGGCGACGGGACCTTCCAGATCGCGAACGGGAACACCAGCGGCGGGCAGGTAGTGCTGGACGGCGGCGGATCGACGACGGCGGGATCGGCGGTAGGAGCGGCAGCGTCGAGTTCAGGATCGGCGACCCAGGCGTGGAACATCCTGACGACCGGCAACGGCACCTATGCGGTTGTGAACAAGCTGAGCGGGTTTGTGCTGGCGACGGCGGGCAGCGCGATCGAGCAGATCGCGGCGACCAGCGCCAACGCGGACTGGATTACGCCGGCGAGCCAGGCGGAGCAATGGCAACTGGCGCCGGTGTATTTGTCGTCGGGAACGGTGGTGGGAACGCCGCCGAGCTTCAGCCTGGCGGGCACGCCTTCGAGTCTGACATTGTCTGCCGCCGGGAGCGGGACGGTGAACCTGACGCTGACGCCGGTGGGTGGTTACAGCGGCACGATCAAAATGAGCTGCAGCACGACGCTGGCCAATGTCGGCTGCACGTTCAGCCCGTCGAGTTACACGGCGGACGGCTCGAATACGGTGCTGATGGGGACGGTGTCGATTGCCTCCTCGGGATCGGCGATGCTGGCGCGGCCGGCGTTGGGGGACTCGCTGTTGCGCACGACGGCGTGGATGCTGCCGGCAGGGTTGCTGGCGCTGGGTTCGTGGAAGCGGCGCGGGGGGAAAAACGCATCGCTGTGGCTGCTGGCGGTGCTGCTGAGCCTGACCGTCGGACTGACGGCGTGCAGCGGCGGCGGAGGCTCAACGAGTGGTGGCGGCGGCGGTGGGACGACGCCGGTGACGGGGACGGTCACGGTGACCGCCGCGGGCTCGACGGGCAACGTGACGCAGACAACCCCTGTGACGGTGACCGTGGATTAGTGGCTAGCGCTGGACGGTGATCTCGTACCAGGTGGTGACGGGGTCGCCGAGCTGCAGGACCCAGTCGTTGCCCTGGTGCAGTGCGGGCAGAGCGGCGCCCTCGGGCTGGCCGGCGCCGTCGATGGGCTGGAGCAGGACGGCGCGCGCGCCCTTCAGATTCCGCAGGGTGATGGTGCCCAGGACCTGATCGATGAGAGTCGGCGAGGCGCCCCAGTTGGTGACGGCGGTGCCGACCGCGTTCCACTGCTGGCCGGTGTTTTCGACGCGGCCGCCGGCGACGAGGAGCATCTTCGAGGCGTCGGCGATGGGCTTCGAGTCGAGCGAACTGAGAAGAAGGCTGCAGAAGGTGTTCCGGACCTGAGCGCTGAGGTTGGTGTCGGACTGGCTGTTGGCGCGGACAAAGCCGATGAGGGCCTGGGTGCGGGGCGCGTCGACGGTGACGAGTCCGCCTTTCCCGGGCTCATCTTTCCGGGGCGAGGTGAACCAGGCGAGCTGGTGCGTGTCGGACACGATGGGGTCGGGCGCGGGCTGGTCAGGGAAACTTTGGGTGGGCGCGCCGGTGAGCGAAGAGATGCGGACCTCGTGCTCGAGAGGCAGGTCGAGGGGGAAGCCGGGGGTGAAGTAGGGGCGGTCCGTGGTCGGGAGCAGCATGCTGTCAAAGACCTGCTGCTCGGAATAGGAGCGCGTCGAGAGCGCGCGGGCCTTTTCCACGTCTCCGCGCAGGAAGAGGAGCGCGCCTTCGGCCAGCTCCGGCATCTTGACCGGATCGAGCGAGATGTCGAAAGGGTCGCCGACGTAGGGCTTCCAGTTGAGATCGGCTTTGGGCTCGAAGGTGTACCACAGGATCGCGTCCCAATCCTGGAGGAGGCCGTAGCTGGCGAGGATGGGAATGCCCTCGCTGTCGTAGTCGTTGGGATAAGGGTTGTTGACTTCGCTCACGGTGTAGGGCTTGCCTTCGATGGCGGAGCGGGAAAGCTCGACGACGGTGGAGTTGAAGGGGTCGTTGACCATGGGCGATTTGTGGGAGTACACGCCAGGGTGCTCCCAGTAGTCGTGTCCGTCGATGACGTCCATGGACTGCTCGGAGAGCAGGACGGGGTAGCCGCTGTTGGAGTGGCTGTGGTCGGCTGTGGCGATGACCAGCGATTTTGAGCCGAGGGTCTGGCGGATGTAGTTCCGCATATCGATCCAGTAATCGCGCTGCAGGTCGTTATAGAAGGCGGCTTCGGCGTTGAAGCGCTCGGGCGGTGCGGAGGGAGCTTCCCAGTGGCCCTGCATGAGCGGCACGGGCGCGTCGGACGCGGTGTGGGTGAGGGTCCGGAGCTGGGCGATCTGGTCGGGCGTGCGGCGTTTCGCGAGCCAGTCGTTGTAGAGGCCGGTCAGCTCGTGGAGATAAAAGGGCGAGGGCGCAACGTAGCCGATGTCGATGGCGTCCTCGTTATTGATCTCGACGAGGGCGACGGCGGGATCGTCGGTGTACTTGCGGTTGGTGTAAGGGTTGAGGTGGTCGAGCAGCTCGCGGGCATACTCCTTTTGCAACTCGATCATGCGTTTGTCGTAGAGCGAGGTGCCTTTGGCGCCCTGATGGAGTTTGTCCGCGTCTTCCACGCCGTCGGCGGCTTTAAAGGGGCGTCCGACGAGGAGATTGAAGTCGATGTAGATGCCGCGTTTTTCCAGCTCGGCGATGAACTTGTCTTCGCGGTCGAAGGCTTCGGCGTCGAGGGTACGGGTATCAGGCCGATTGCGGTCGAGGAGGCCGCGGGGCGTTTCGAGGTCGAGGAACTGGAAGCGGACGCAGTTGACGCCGAAGCGGGCGAGGGTCTCGGCCCAGAAGGCGGCCTGGTCTTTGGCGGGGATCTGCTGCGAGCCTGGGCTCCAGTCGGTAATGTTGACGCCCCACAGGCGGATGCGCTGGCCGTCGCCGGTGGCGAGGTGGCCGTTGCGGACTTCGATGAAGCCGTGCTTGCCGGCGGGCGCGTCGAGCAGGAAGGAGACGTCGACGGGCGAAGACGAGAGCGCGCCGCGGCGGTGGTCCATGCTGAAGGGCACCATGCCCGCGGTGGAGGGTGCGGGCATGGTCTGGCTCAGCACGACCTGGCTGGTTGCGGCGAGCAGGAGAGCGGCGGCGGCCGGAGCGATCTTCATGAGTCCTCTTTAGGGATAGCAGAGAGCCGGAAGAGAGCGCGGTGCGATCCGGCAATCAGTGTAGGGATCGCAGGACGGGGAAGTATCCGCCGAAAGTCGGATACGGGAGCGGGGGCGGTTGTGGTCTCCTGCTGTGGGTTAACTTTCGAGAGGCGAGGAGAGCGATAGCGATGGCGCGCGAAGACCAGGAGCAGGGGTGGACGCTGACCCGGCGGGATCTGCTGGCGCAGGCGGCGCGGGGCGCGGTGTGGCTGTCGGCTTCTCCGCTGCTGGCGGAAGCGGAGAGGGCGCTGGCGGAGCCGGGTGCTGTTGCGATTCAGGCAGGACGCAGCCGGGCGAGCTTCGACTTTGGATGGCGCTTTCTCAAGGGTGATGCAACCGGCGCCGAGCAGCCGGACTTCAATGATGCGACCTGGAGCGCAGTCGATCTGCCGCACGACTGGAGCATCGAGGGGCCGTTCCGGGAGGATGCGCCGTCGAGCGGCGCGGGCGCCTATCTGCCGACGGGGATTGGGTGGTATCGGAAGCGCTTTCGTCTGCCGGAGGGCGGCCGCGACCGGGTGGCGACGATCGAATTCGACGGCGTGTATCAGAACAGCGAGGTGTGGATCAACGGGCACCCGCTGGGGCTGCGGCCGTACGGGTTCATTCCGTTTGCGTACGAGCTGACGCCGCACCTCAGCGAGAGCGGCGAGAATGTGATCGCGGTGCGGGTGGATAACTCGCGGCAGACCAACTGCCGCTGGTATTCGGGGTCGGGGATTTACCGGCACAGCTGGCTGCTGACCACCGGGCCGGTGCGGGTGGCGTATTGGGGAACGCAGGTGACGACGCCGCAGGTCTCGGCAAAGACGGCGACGGTGGAGGTGAAGACGCGCATCGCCAACGCGCGGCGAACAGCGGCGGCGTGCAACCTGGTCACGGCGATTCTGGACGCGCAGGGAAAGACGGTGCAGACGCAGCAGGCACAGCAGGAGGTGAGCGCGGGCGACACCTATGAATTTGTGCAGGAGCTGGCCGTCGATCAGCCGAATCTGTGGTCGCCGGCACATCCGGCGCTGTACACGGTGCGCAGCACGGTGATGGAAAGCGGCGGGGCGATGGATGTCTACGACACGCCGGTGGGGTTGCGGCGCGCGGAGTTCGATGCGGAGCGCGGGTTTGTGCTGAACGGCGAGCCGGTGAAGCTGAACGGGGTGTGCATCCACCAGGAGGCGGGCTGCGTGGGTGCAGCGGTGCCGGAAGCAGTGTGGGTGCGGCGGCTCGCGCTGCTGCGGGCGATGGGCTGCAATGCCATCCGCACCAGCCACAATCCTTATGCGGCGGAGTTTCTGGACCTGTGCGATCGCATGGGGTTTCTGGTGATGGCGGAGGCGTTCGATGAGTGGCGGATTGCCAAGGGGCAGGTGAAGTACGGATATCACCTGTATTTCGACGAGTGGCATGAGCGCGATGTGCAGGCCATGCTGCATCGCGACCGGAACCATCCGTCGATCGTGCTGTGGAGCGCGGGCAACGAGGTGCCGGACCAGTCGGCGGAGGACGGCGCGGAGACACTGCGCGAGCTGCTGAAGATCTTTCACACCGAGGATCCGACGCGGCCGGTGACGGTGGCGTGCGACCGGATCGCGTCCGATCCGCCGTCGAATACGGTACGGCCGGAGTTTCTGGCGCTACTGGACGTGGTGGGCTACAACTACGCGGACCGCTGGCGGGATCGCGCCGATAAGTATTACGCGATCGACCACGCGGCGTTTCCGAACCGGCGGGTGATTGGGACGGAAAGCGGCGCAATGGGCGGGATTCGCGGCGACTACCGGTATCTGTTTCCGGCCGGGGAGACGCCCATGCAGCGGCGCTTCCTGATGCCGACAAACCGGGCGCTCGATGTCGAGGAGCTGTGGCAGTTTGTGCGGACCTACGATTACGTAGCCGGCG
>JBAUGH010000375.1:0-3402 GCA_049679565.1 Acidobacteriaceae bacterium | reverse complement strand
CTCTGAGGAAGGTCATTATGCCTATTTATGCAGGCCGGCAAGAAAACTCCCTCCAATGGTATTCTCCGACTCTTGGATCGCGCAAAGGCCATTCCTTTTTTTCGCTGCGCACGCGGGCCTGCCGGATTTGGGCGAGGCGGCAGCCGCCGGAGTCTTTTTCCGATTGCCGGTTGCGCCCTGCTGGTCCTCACGGCTGCAATCCAGAACGCTCGCGGGCAAACGGGGGCGGCCGCGCCAGCCGGCGCTCCTGATGCGCTTGTCTTTGAGAATGGGCAGCGGGTTGCGACGCCGCAGGAGTGGCCGCTTCGCCGCGCGGAGTTGCTGCGCTTGTTCACAGAACAGATGTACGGGCGCATGCCGCCGCGCCCTCCGCAACTTCAGTTTCGCGTTATCGACGAGGATCGCCACGCGCTGGCTGGCCTCGCCACACGACGCCAGGTGGAGATCGAACTGGACGGATCGACTGGCGGACCGCAGATCGATCTTCTCCTCTATATCCCAAATCGGGTGCGGCGGCCGGCGGTCATCCTGGGGATGAATTTTTGGGGCAACGAGACCGTGGACGCGGACCCCGGAATTCGGATTTCGAATCGCTGGGTCGAGTCCGGACGCAATCCCTTCATCGATCTGTCGTGCGTGCAGGATCACCGCGCGACCGCGGGCTGTCGCGGGATCGACGCGCATCGCTGGCCGGTGGAAGAGATCCTCAACCGCGGTTATGCGCTGGCGACGTTCTATCGCGGCGACCTCGATCGGGACAGGCTGGACGGCTTCGACGAGAGCATCCGGAGCCACTATCCGAAGCTGCAGGAGGGCGGCGACAACTTCTCCACGATTGCTGCATGGGCATGGGGGTTGACTCGCGCGATGGATTACCTGGAAACCGATCCGGGCGTCGATGGCCCTCGCGTCGTGGTGTTTGGGTGGTCGCGGCTGGGAAAAGCAGCGCTGTGGGCAGCGGCGACCGACACGCGCTTCGCGGCGGCGATCAGCAATGAGTCGGGCGCCGGGGGCGCAAAGCTGTTCCACCATCCTGGCGGCGAAACGATCGCCCATCTGAATACTGCGTTCCCCTGGTGGTTCTGCAGAAATTTCCGGCGCTACAACGGCCAGGAAGCGACGTTGCCATTCGATCAAAACCTGGTGCTGGCGTTGATTGCGCCTCGTCCGCTGTATGTGGCCAGCGCCATCGACGACACCAATTCGGACCCTGAGGGAGAATTTCTCTCGGCGCAGGCAGCGACGGCGGTTTACCGATTCCTGGGATTCCCGGAGACCGAGCTTCGGGAGTGGCCCGCCGTGAACGAGCCGATTCTGCGACGCGTGAGCTACCACGTGCGCAGCGGCGGCCACGATGTCACGGCGTTCGACTGGGAGCAGTATCTGCGGTTCTGCGACAGATTTGTCAGGCCCACGGAGACTGCCGGAGCGGATCACAGTCCGGAGCTGTTGCAGCGCACCCAGCGCAGGTGATAGATGAGGATGACAGCGGTTATGAAATCCGGTAACTCCCGGCATCGGGTCCGCGCGCGGCGTTGTTCGGTAGCCCTGTGTACGATTGCGACTGCGCTGCTGCCAGGAAACACCGCTGTGGCGGGCGCGCAGACGACGCTCCACATCACTCACCAATATGAGAATGTCGACGCGCAAAGCCTGATCGGACTCCCCATGGGCAGCCACAAGACGATCGTCGACAAGTCCGGAGACCTGCGGTGGTCGGAGTGGAGCCTGGCGCGCAAGGGTCTCGCCGTTACGTTTGGCTTCAGCCAGCAACTCGACGGCGAGCTTGGGATTCAGCTGCTGAGCGGCGGCTCTGCGCTGACGGTGATGGGGCAGGATCTGGACCAGGGCCGGTTTCCTTTCGTGGTGACGCAACTCGCGGGGAGCGGGCTGACGGTGACGGAAACCGCGTTTCCGGCGCAGGTGGACGAGACGGGGATGGACGTGGTGCTGGTACAGGCGAGCAACAGCGGCAACGACGTGGCGGAGCTGACGATGGAACTGAGCGGTAAGCTGCGCAATCTTCCTGGACATGTGAGCGGCGCATCGCTGGCGACGGAGGAAGGGCTGGTGCTCGCCGAGGTGGCTCCAGCACTGCCCGCGACGGAGACTGCATCGGAAAACAGCGATCTACTTCTGGTGCAGCACCGGAGCGTGCCGGCACATGGCGCGACGTCGTTCTGGATCGAGCGGCCATACGACTGGCCGGTCAGCCGGAAAAGCGGCCTGCCCCCGCAGCGCGGCGCGGAACTGCTGGCAACAGCACGGCGGTCGTGGACGGACCTCTGGGCACGCGGTACGCAGATCGATTTGCCTCAGCGAGAACATGAACTCGAGAACTTCTATCTGTCGTCGGTCGCCTATGTGCTCATCCTGACGGAGCACGATGCGAAAGGAGAGCTGTGGACGCTCGACGGTCCAGCGGAGTATCGCGAGTTCTGGGGCCGCGGAGAGTATTTCCAGGGGCGCGCGATCGAGGCGGCAGGATACAAGCGGATCGCGCAGGAGAGCGTCGACCATACCTTTTCGCTGCAGCGTTATGACGGCGAGTGGGACTGGCCGGTGACGAGCGGGTGGCCCGCGTGGGACAACATCGGCGGCGATGCCGCATCCGTGTGGGACTACTATCTGTACTCGCGCAACAAGCAATGGCTGACGAATGCCTATCCTTATCTGGCGCGCGCGGCGCAGTGGATCACGCTGCATCGGGAAGAGACCGAAGTGCCTGCAGATGCGCCCAAAGCCGACGAGCCGATCCAGCGACCGGTACCGGGTAAGTGCATGGATGAGCCGAATCCAACGCTGAAGCCCGGCGAGAAGCCGTACTGGTACGGATTGCTGCCGTGGGGTTATGGCGACAGCGGGTTACCGTCGGGGCATCCGTTTCCGCATAATATGTGGGCGCTATATGCGATCGAAGTGGCGGAAAAGGCGGCCACCACATTGGGAAAGAACGATGATGCTCGGCGCTTCGCCGCCGATGCGGCAGATTACAGGCAAGCGATCCTGACCTCGATGCGGCGCTCGATCGCGCTGGAGACGGAGGACGCGCCGTATTTGCCGGCGATGCCAACGTATCCCAACGGGGGCGTTTCGCAGAGCCTGATCGCGGTGTACCCGGCGGGCTTTCTGAGCGCCGACAATGAATGGGTGACCAACCTGCTGCATCGCATGCAACAGACCGAACTGCAGGGGCTGCCGACGGACATGGCCTGGATGGGACGCAGCGGTGTCTGGCCGGGCGAGTCGATGAACGTGGCGGAGACGTATCTGCGGCGGGGAAATGTGGCCAAGACGGTGGAACTGCTGCTGGCGTCACTGAACCACTCTTATACGACCAACGTGTGGAAGGAAGAGATCAAGGTGGACAAGCGGCTGCCCACGGCTTGCACAGTCGGGAAC
>JBAUGH010000374.1:0-8683 GCA_049679565.1 Acidobacteriaceae bacterium | reverse complement strand
GGACAATGCCGCTCGCCTCTCAATCCCTGAGCTCTGCCTTACTTCAGGACCGCGTTATACCCGTCCGCCTGCAGCCGCGACCGCATGGTCATGGCGTCCGCCCGCGAGGTAAACGGGCCGAGCTGGACATGCAGCAGCGCATCCTGCGGCTCATTCCGCACCACCGCGGTGTAGCCGTGTTTTTTGAGCGCCGACACCAGGATATCGGCATCCCCCTGCACTCGCACTGCCGCCACCTGCACCATGAACGTTCCCGGGCCCGACATTCCCGGCGCCGGCTGCGTCGCCGCCACAGGCGTCAGGTTCGGAGGGGGCGGCTGTGCCGGCGTGAGAGCGGCTCCGGTGCCGTTCTTTCCCGGACCGGGCGCAGAGTTCTCGGCCAGATTCGAAGGCGGAGGAGCTGCCGCCGTGTTTTGCGTATCGCCGGGCGGTGGCGTCGTCGCGCCGTCCTGCGCGAGTCCGCTGTTTCCGTTATCCGGGGTGGTCACCGGCGTGAGGGTCTGCTGGCCTGCGGGGGGCTTCTGCAAAGCGCTGTCCGTTGTCGGTCCCGGTATTTCCGCGGGGGGCGCGGCCGCTGCGCGTGCCGAACCAACGCGGCCCACCGAATATCCCAGGCCGAAGAAAATCCCGCAGATCAGCACCAGGCCGAAAAAGATTCCCAGCAGCGATCGCGTGCCCAGCGTGATCTCGGCGTTCGAGTTGTCGCCCAGATCCCGCGCCTTCGATCGCCGGCTCCGGGACTCCAACTCCTCTTTGGTGTCGTACGTTAAGCTCATCGCCCACGTCCTCTGGATGCTTCTAACCCATTATTTCGCTTCCGGTGGCGCGGCGGGGGGTGGTGCCGTTGCCTTCCTGGATAACCCCGTCCCCAGCAGGGAGACCAGCTCCATCGGCAGCGGAAACACAATGGTTGTATTTTTTTCCACTCCAATGTCGGTCAGGGTTTGCAGGTATTTCAGCTGGAGGGTAACCGGCTCCTCGGCCAGCAGGGTGGCAGCCTCCACCAGCTTCTGCGCCGCCATGAATTCGCCTTCCGCATTGATGATCTTCGACCGCTTCTCGCGCTCGGCCTCTGCCTGCCGCGCCATGGCCCGCAGCATGGTATCCGGGAGGTCGACCTGCTTTACCTCCACGCTCACCACCTTCACGCCCCACGGCTCTGTCCGCTGGTCGATGATCGTCTGGATCCGCTGGTTCAGCGCGTCGCGGTGCGACAGCAGCCCATCCAGTTCCACTTCGCCCAGCACGCTCCGCAGCGTTGTTTGCGCGAACTGCGAGGTCTGATACACGTAATTGGAAACCTCAAGGACCGCTCTGGCAGGATCGAGGACGCGCATGGTGATCACGGCGTTCACCTTGATGGTGACGTTGTCCCGGGTGATGACGTCCTGCGGCGGCACTTCCATGACTTCCTGGCGCAGGGAAACGCGCACCATCTGGTCCAGCGGACGGAACACCAGGATGATTCCAGGTCCTTTGGGCGTCGGCAGGGCGCGCCCCAGCCGGAAAATGACTCCGCGTTCGTATTCGCGCAGGATTTTGATGGAATTCAACAGGTAGAGAACGATGATGACGATAACGACGAGGACAGGAATTTGCATCGGCAGGGCCCCTTACGCCCGGCTGCGATTGTATCGCACCAGGTCCGGCGCAGCCCGCGCATAATCAGGCGGAAACCCTCTGTCGCACTCTTTCGACCAACAATTTCAGCCCGTCCACGCCGCGCACCCGCACCGTCTCGCCCGATCCTACCGGCCCATCCGCCTCCGCCAGCCACAGCTCTCCGTGGACGAGGATTTGCCCCTGCGGCGTCATCTCCTGCTGCGCCACCCCGGTGGCGCCCACCAGCGCCTCCGGTCCCACCATCACTTTGTTTTGTCGCGCCCGCCAGGCGATGCGGATCAGGAAGGTCGTAATCAGCCCGAAGGCCAGGCCGGTCGCAATGGCCGTCGCCAGCTGCACGCGCATCTCCGGGATCGGCCCCGCCACCAGCGTCAGCGTCCCCAGAATCAGCGCAATCGTGCCGGTAATCGCCAGAATGCCATGGCTCGGGAACTTCGCCTCCAGCACCATCAGGATCAGCGCCGCCACAATCAGCCCCAGCGACGTGTACCGTACCGGCAGCAGATTCAGCGAGAACAGGGCCAGCAGCACCAGCAGCGTCCCCAGCGCTCCGGGGATGATGGTTCCCGGCGTGTTGAATTCCAGATAGATCAACAGGGCTCCGGCCAGCAGGATCAGCACTGCGAGGTTCGGATCCATGAGCCGGTCCATGATCTCTTCGCGGATGGTTGGCGTCACTTCCACCAGCGTCGCCCCGCGGGTGTGCAGCACCGCCGTGCCTCCGTTGAAGCGCTTCACCGTTCGCCCATCGACGGTATTGAGCAGATCGGATTCGCTCGGTGAGATCAGGTCGATCAGGTGCAGCTGCTGCGCCTCACTGGCGGTGTACGACTTCGAATGGGTTACCGCCTCCTGAGCGGCATCCACGTCGCGTCCGCGCACCGAAACGTACGAGCGCAAAAACGCCAGCGCGTCGTTGAGGATCTTTTCCTTCATGGTGTCGCTGACGCTGCCCATCTCCACCACCGGGTGTGCGGCGCCTGCCTCGGTTCCCGGCGCCATGACGGCGAGGTCGGCCGACTCCATAATGAAGAATCCCGCCGACCCGGCGCGCGCGCCGGCCGGGGCCACGTAGACAATGACCGGCACCGGCGACTGGAGTATGTCGCCCACCATGGCCCGCATGGAATCCAGCAGGCCGCCCGGCGTGTCCATCTCCACCAGCACCGCCTGGGCGTGAATCTCCGCCGCCTTCGCGAGCCCGCGCTCGAGATAATCCGCGCTGATCGGCTGGATTGTGTCGTCCAGGTGCAGCACCACCACCTGGGGGGTCTGCGCCGCCGCCACCCGCACCGTGCACGGTCCCAGCAGACACAGCAAAAACAGCAGAATCATCAGCAGAACAAACATCGGTCCGTGATGCCTGTGCCCCACGTCCTGTGCGATTGCTCTCATCGCGTCCGCTCTTTCCTGGCCCTCTGTCGGCCGTCGGCCTGGCTCAATTCCAGCCGGCCTTTTGCTGGTCGTTTGCTGGTTTCCGGCTCGCTCCCGGCCCCGGTTACGGCACCGTTTGCCCTCGCTGCTCCAGCGCCAGCTTCATTCCCCTTGCGTTGGCGTTGCCGGGTTCCACTCTCAGCGCCTCGCCCACGTCGCCGGCCGCCGCGCTTAGCTGGTTTGCCTGCAAATCCAGCCGCGCCAGCACCAGATACGCCGGCACATTGGGCTGCAACCGGATCGATGCGTGCGCCTCCTGCCGTGCGGCTGCCGAGTCGCCATCCCGTTCGCGCACTGCGGCCAGCCCCGCATGAGCCAGGGCCGAGTTTCCGTCGGCCGCTAACGCCTCACGATACTCCCGTTCCGCCTCCAGAACCAGACCCCGCTGGAAGAACTGGTCCCCGTCCTTCAACAGCGCCGCCGCGCGTTCCGCCGGGGGCAGGGAAGCGAGTCGCATCTGTTGCACCTGCTCGAGTTCGAACGCGGCCTGCCGGAATCCCGCCTCGCTGTATCCGCGTTTGATCCGCTCCAGAGGCCCCTGCTCGTCCGCCACCGCATGCCCTGGGTCAGGATCCGGCTTCGCCGGCTCCTTCAATTGAACCGCAACTTGCTGGGCTTCCTGGTCCGCGGGCCGCAGCTTCAGCGTCTCTTCCAGTTCCTTCTCCGCGCCCGTCGTGTCGCCGCGATGCGCCAGCGCAACCGCCAGGTTGAAGTGGTAATCCGGGTCCCGGGGATCGGCCGCCACCGCCTGCTGGAACAGCGCCGCCGCGTCCTTCCCGCGCCGGCTCTCCGCCACGCCCTGGTTGTTCACCACCTCGGGCAGCGGCAGTTGATTGCTCACGAACGCAAACGCGTCTTCCGCTTCCTTGTAGTTGCCGGTATAGAAGAACGCCAGGCCCCGGTAGAAGGCCGCCTCGAGCGCGTCGCGCGTATCCTTCGGCACGCGGCCGAGCGCGGCGGCGGCCTGGTCGTAATCCTGATCCGAGAAGAACGCTCTCCCCAGCGCCAGCAACGCCGGCGTGAACTGCGGATCCGCCGTCACGGCGCTCTGCAAGTCCTCGATATTCTGTGCGGGCGAATCCCCCACCAGCCCCTGCAGGTAGTTCTGGAAGGCATCTTCCGGCAGATTCCGGTCGGCGGCGACGAACGTCTGTTCCTCGACGCCGTAGGTTGGATCGAGCTGCCGCGTCACCTGCCACGCCAGCTGGTTGATCATGTCCGGCAGCCGGTCCATGGAGCCGCGTTGTGTAATCGCCGGTCCCAGCCGCAGCGCCGTCACATCCAGAATCTCGGCCGTCGCCTGAATCCCATTTCCCGTCGGATGCCCAGCCTGTCCGGCAGCCGCCTGGCCGCTCAGCGCGTAATGTCCGAAGATCACGTAATCCGCGTCCAGCATCTGGGCAATGCGGATCGCTGTCGCCCGCGTCGGCTCGAGGTTCCCCGGCAGCCCCAGATGATCGAAGGCGTAGAGGCGGTCGCCCCGCCCGATGGTCAGAAAGCCAGCCGAATTCAGCCGCCGGTTCAGAATGTCGGGGAAGGCCTCGCTCACCCAGTCGAGGTTGCCCACCCCACTTCGGTTCTCAAACGGAAGCACCAGCAGCAGCCGCCCATGGACGTCGGCCGGCTCCGCCGGTTTGGTGTCGGTCGGCTCCTGGGCGAGCGCAGCGCCGGCCGCAGCCAGCACTGCCAGCAGGAGAGAAGCGAAAACGATGCGAAGTCGAGGAAATCCCTGCACGTCAAGGAGATTATAGAAGGGCGCCCTCGCCCACCAGCTGTCTCCTCTTCAGCGATCTGCCCGCGCCTACAATATTTCCGCCTCCCATCCGTCTTCATCAGCGATGGAGCAGGCTTCGAGCTTCGACTGGATGAAAGAGCAGACTGAGCAGGATCGCCGCATCTCCGCCGTCGTCGCGGCGCAGCGCTCCCGCCTGCGCAACTTCATCCGCCGCCGCGTCCCCACCGACGCCGACGCCGAAGACATCCTCCAGGACATTTTCACCCAGCTGGTCGAAGCCACTCGTCTGCTCATGCCCATCGACACCGTCACCGGCTGGCTCTACCAGGTCGCGCGCAACCGTATCACCGACCTCTTCCGCAAAAAGAAGCCCGAGACCTTCTCTGACGCCTCCACTCTCGACGAAGACGGCGACTCGCTCCCCATCGAAGACCTGCTGCCCTCGCCGGATGCCGGCCCCGACGCCCTCTATCTCCGCAACCTGCTCCTCGAGGCCCTCGATGCCGCTCTCCGCGAGCTGCCAGCCGAGCAGCGCGACGTCTTTATCGCCCACGAGTTCGAAGGCCGCAGCTTCAAAGAGCTCTCAGCCGCTACCGGCGTACCCGTCAATACCCTGCTTTCGCGCAAGCGCTACGCCGTGCTCCACCTGCGCAGGCGCCTTGAAACGATTCACGACGAGTTTTTGAAATGAGGACCCCAATGAAACGCAAATGGATCTTTTTCATCCCCCTGTTCATTGCGCTGTTCATCTTTGTCGGCGGCGAAATCGTCCAGCACCTCTGGAACTGGCTGCTTCCGCCGCTCTTCGGCTGGCATACTCTGCGGTTCTGGCAGGCGGTCGGCCTTCTCGTGCTCAGCCGCATCCTCTTTGGCAATTTCGGCCCCCGCGGCCGCCGCGGCTGCGGCGGGCGCTGGTCCCCGGAAGAGCGCGACAGGTTCCGCGAAGAGATGCGGGCACGCTGGGGTGGCGGCCATGCCGGACCCGGACCTGGCCCCGCGAGTTCAGCCTCCGCGAGTCAGCCCTAAGCGTCGGTGCCCGTTGCGGGCTCAACCGCAGGAGCGCGGCCGGTCACCCGTACCTTCCCCACCGGCCGCAGCCCCCGTCCGCGCAGCCGCCACCGCAGCGTGACCGCGGCCACGCTTACCAGCGTCGCCGCCTCAGCGAAAATCTTTCCCCCATCCAGGAGATCCGGATGCCCGTCCTTGAGCGCCGGATCGGTCAGGATGCTGTGCAGGAACAACAGCGCCGCAGCCGGAAACACCAGGTAGTGCAGGCTCCGCCACACCGGCCGCCCGATCCGCGTGCGCAGGAGTGACGACAGGAATACCAGCATCAGCAGATACAGCGCGCCCGCCCCGGCCAGATTCAGCTTCGGCTGCAGAGGCGAATGGATCGGCCACACGATGTCGATCACCCTGAATACCGGCGCATGCACGAACAGCAGCACCAGCGGGTGGGTCAGCGTCAGCGCCACTGCGCAGTACGCCGTCCACTGATGCAGCGCAAAGATGTTGATGTGCCGATGCGGCCAGTTGCGCACCGGGCTGTAGCGCAGCGACATCAGCAGTCCCAGCAGCAGATTGATCGACACCGCGCCCACGGCGCCCAGGCCAAGGTAAGAACACAAATCGAGAAGCGTCATCCCGGTCGCCATAATTTATCATCGCCCGGCCCGCGTCGAGGTGTCATGCCCGCGCAGGTCGTGTATCCTTCCTCTTCCTTTGTTATCGATTCCCGGCGGCCCCTGTCGCTCACCGCCCCTTGCCCCGTTGGCGTTCTGGTTCAGCGCGGATTTTTGCTGAGTCCTGCTTGCCCTCAGTTCCGTTTTCATCAGTAGGTTTCCCCAATCCTCGCCGTCTGCACTTCTTTTACCGAAGGGAGTCTGATCTCGTGTCCAGATTGTTTCGCAATATCCGGTTCCGCAAACTCTCCAGCTCCGCCCTCCGCTGCGCCGCGCCCTGCGCCGTCGCTGCCCTCGTCGTTACCGCTGCGCTCGCGGCTGCCCAGCAGTCCGAACCCATTTCCAAATTCGACGACAGCGGACCGGCTGCCGGTTTTGAAGCCCTCACCCTCCGCCAGGTCGGTCCCTTCCGCGGCGGCCGCGTCGGCGCTGTCACCGGGGTTCCCGGCCAGCCCCTGGTCTACTACTTCGGCGGAACCGGCGGCGGCGTCTTCAAGACTATCGACGGCGGTCACACCTGGAAGCCCATCACGGACGGCAAGATCGACTTCGGCTCCATCGGCTCCATCGCCGTCGCGCCCTCCGATCCCAATACCCTCTATGTCGGAACCGGCGAGAGCACCATCCGCGGCAATGCCTCCCACGGAGACGGTGTCTATAAATCGACGGATGCCGGCCAGACCTGGACGCACGTCGGCCTCGAAGACACTCAGCAAATCGGACAGATTCGCGTCGATCCCCGCGATCCTGACCTCGTCTACGTTGCCGCCATGGGCCACATGGCCGGTCCCAACCCCGAGCGCGGCGTCTTCCGCTCCAAAGACGGCGGCAAGACCTGGCAGAAGGTCCTCTTCAAAAGCGAAAGCGCCGGCGCGGTCGATCTCGCCATGGACATGGACAATCCCCGCGTCCTCTACGCCAGCTTCTGGCAGGTGGTTCGCCATCCCTGGACCTTTGAAAGCGGAGGCCCCGACTCCGGCATCTGGAAGACCACCGACGGCGGCGACACCTGGACGGACCTCACCCACAATCAGGGGCTGCCCAAAGGCGTGCTCGGCCGGATTGGTCTCACCGTTTCGCCGGCGAACCCCGACCGCGTCTGGGCTCTGATCGAAGCCCGCGACGGCGGCATTTACCGCTCCGACGACGCCGGCAAGACGTGGATGAAGATGAACGGCGACAACTCCATCAAACAGCGCGCCTGGTACTACTCCCAGGTCTTCGCCGATCCGAAGGACGAGAACACCGTCTACGCCGTCAACACCTCGCTCTTCCGCTCCACCGACGGCGGCCGGACCTTCACCACCATCCGCAACGAGCACGGCGACAATCACGATATGTGGATCGCACCCGAAGATCCCAACCGCTTCATCGAATCCAACGACGGCGGTGCGGCCATCAGCTTTGACGGCGGCAAAAGCTGGAGCACCGAGGACAACGAGCCCACCGCACAGTTCTACCGCGTCTCCACCGACAACGATTTCCCCTTCCACATCTACGGCGCGCAGCAGGACAACACCACCGTGGCCACGCTCAACCGCGGCAACTCCGGCGCCATCACCACCAGCGACTGGCATGACGTCGGCGGCGGCGAGAGCGGCTGGGTGGTCGCCGATCCGCTCAACTCCCGCTACGTCTACGCCGGCTCCTACGACGGCCTGCTGACCCGCTACGACACGCTGACCGCCTCCGAGCGCAACATCAACGCCTGGCCCGACAATCCCATGGGCTCGGGTGTGGAGGCCATGAAGTACCGCTTCCAGTGGAGCTTCCCGCTCCTCTTCTCGCCGCACAACCCACATCGCCTCTATGCCGGCGCCAATGTTCTGATGGCCACCGATGACGAAGGCCAGCACTGGACGGTGATGAGCCCCGACCTCACCCGCAACGACAAGTCCAAGCAGGGCCCCTCGGGTGGTCCCATCACCAAGGACAACACGGCCGTCGAGTACTACGACACCATCTTCACCATCGATGAATCGCCGGTGAAAGCCGGCGTCATCTGGGTCGGCTCCGATGACGGCCTCATCCACGTCACCCAGGACGATGGCAAGACCTGGCAGAATGTCACGCCCAAGGGCATTCCCGACTGGATCCGCATCAACTGCATCGCCACCTCACCCTTCGACGCCGGCACTGCCTATGTCGCCGCGACCATGTACCTCTCCGACGACTTCCACCCCTTCCTCTACAAAACCAGTGACTACGG
>JBAUGH010000373.1:0-8574 GCA_049679565.1 Acidobacteriaceae bacterium | reverse complement strand
GTAGTGCTGGTCTTGTTGCCGCCCATGAAATCTTCCCGGCTGATTCCGGCGTTGTTGATCAGGATATCCAGCCGGCCATACTTCCTGTCGAAGAAGTCGTAGACTGCCTGAAAATCGGCGGGATGCGTGACATCGAACTGCACGGCCTCTGCCGGGATGCCCTCGGATTGCAGAATCTTCGCGGCGGCCTGCCCTTTGGCGAGATCCCGCGACCCAAGAACGACCGCGACGCCGGCCTGACCGAGCTGCCGCGCGGTTTCAAATCCTAAACCTTTATTACCGCCGGTAATGAAAGCGATTTTCTCTGACGCCATGAATGTCCTCCCCGGACTCTCCATCAGATTCATCCGCCGCGTTGAGGATTCAGCGTCTGCTGTGGACGTGCACGCGATGCGCCGCAAGCCCGCCGGGATTCGTGAATTTATGCACGCCGGAGAGTGATAGTCTCCGGGAGAGTCATGCCGCAATTCTGCGATGTCGCGCTGCCGGTGCCGCTGGACCGAGCGTTCACCTACGCGGTGGGCCAGGAATCGCCCGTGGTTGGCGGGCGGGTGCTGGTGCCGTTTCGCAACGAGAAAATGTCCGGTGTGGTCGTGAAGCTGCATGACGAACCGCCGCCGGTCGAAGCGAAAGCGGTGCTGGGCGTGCTCGACGCCGAGCCGGTGCTGTCGCCGCAGTTGCTGGAACTGGCCACGTGGATCGCACAATATTACCTCGCCCCGCTGGGCGAAGTGCTGCGCTCCATGCTGCCCCTGACCGGCGAAGTGCGGCGCAGGGTACTCTATCGCATCACGGAAACCGGGCGTCAGGTGCTCTTCGCCGGAGCCGAAAAGGGAGCCTCACGGCGCTCGCGTCTCAGCCCGGAAGAACAGGATCGCGAGTACGGGGTGCTCAACGCGCTCGAGTGCGGCGAGGGGATACCGGTGGGGCGTCTGCGTTCTTCGATCGGAGCGTCCGCCAGACTGCTCGAGGGCATGCTGCGCAAGAAGTGGATCGCGCGCGAGACCACGGCAGAGGCGCGCGATGCAACGCGCACCGTCCGCTACGCTGTGCTGGTCGAGGGCGTCCGGCTGCCGAAGCTGAACGACAACCAGCAGGCGATTCTGGCGGAGCTGGCCGGCGCCGAAGGTGAATTGCCGGTCGTGGAGCTGCGGCGTCTGGAGGTCCCGGCGTCCACGCTGGCAACACTGGTGAAGCGTGAGTTGGTACGCATCGAGGAGCGCCCGGCGGATTTTCATCTGACCTCGCTGCACGCATTTCCCGCGCCCGAGCACGATCTGAACGAGGTGCAGCTCGAGGCACTGGGCACGATCACCGAAGCCGTCGCCACACGGGAGTTCCGTCCCTTTCTGCTGCACGGGGTGACCGGATCGGGCAAGACCGCGGTGTATCTGGCCGCCATGCGGCGCACGCTCGACGCCGGGAGCACAGCGATCCTGCTGGTTCCGGAGATCGGCCTGACCCCGGCTATGGCTGCGCAGCTTCATCACGCGTTTGGGTCGGAAGTGGCGCTGCTGCACTCCGCTCTCACTCCGGAAGAGCGCGGCGAGCAGTGGCATCGTATCCGCCGCGGTGAGGCGCGGGTGGTGGTGGGCACGCGCTCGGCGATCTTCGCTCCGGTCGAAAATCTGGGCCTGGTGGTCGTGGATGAGGAACATGACGCCAGCTACAAGCAGGAGTCGGTGCCGCGCTATCACGCGCGCGATGTGGCGGTGATGCGCGCGAAGCTGGCCGGGGCGGCTGTGGTTCTGGGCTCGGCCACGCCGTCGCTCGAATCATGGCAGAACGCCGCGACCGGGAAGTACCGGCGCATCGACATGCGCGAGCGGGTGGCCGATCGTCCGTTGCCGGCGGTTCGGCTGGTGGACATGCGCCAGGAGTTTCAGGAGACCGGTGCGGAGCATCTGTTCGCGCGGGCGCTGGTGGAGGAAACCGAGGGAACGCTGGAGCGCGGCGAGCAGGCGATGATCCTGCTGAACCGGCGCGGCTACTCCTTCGTGGTGGTTTGCCGGGCCTGCGGCGAGAAGCTGGAGTGCGAGAACTGCTCCATCGCGCTCACTTTTCACAAGGCGGCGCCGGCAGAAGACGAACGGGCAACCGGCCAGCGCCTCGAATGTCACTATTGCGGTTACAAAAAGACCGTTCCGAAGCGCTGCCCGAAGTGCGACAGCGAACATCTCTACTTCCTCGGAGCGGGATCGCAACAGGGGGAAGAGCGGCTGCAGGAGATTTTCCCCGGCGCGCGCATCGGCCGCATGGACCGCGACACCGTCCGCGGGCGGGGCGACCTGGAACGGATGCTGCTGCGGCTGCACTCCGGGGAAATCAACCTGCTGGTCGGCACGCAGATGATCGCCAAGGGCCACGACGTGCACGGTGTGACCCTGGTGGGCGTCGTCGGCTGCGATTACGCGCTCGGGCTGCCGGATTTTCGCGCCGCCGAGCGCGTTTTCCAGCTGCTCACCCAGGTTTCCGGCCGCGCGGGGCGCGGGGAGTTGCCGGGGCAGGTGATTGTGCAGACCTATCATCCCGAGCACTACGCGATCCAGTACGCGGCAAAGCACGATTACGCCGCGTTCGTCGAGCGCGAGCTGCGCTTTCGCCGCGCCATGCATTATCCCCCTTATGCCGCGCTGGCCAATGTGCTGCTGCACAGCCTGCGCCTCGAAGAAGCGGCGGGGTGGGCCGCAGCGCTGGGACGCTGGTGCCACGAGACGACGCTGAAGCAGGTGCGCGTGCTCGGCCCGGCCAGCGCGCCCATCGCGAAAATCAAGCGGACCTACCGTTTTCATCTGGTGATGAAGGGCGAGAATCGTACAGCTGTGCAGAAGGCGCTGCGCGCGTTGCTGGCCCATGCGGAGCAGGCCGGGATCCCACGGGCGAACCTCATTATCGACGTGGACCCAACGAACCTGATGTGAGGCGGCGGGACTTAGATGGGAAGGTGCTGCAGCAGCAGGCCAGGCGCGCAGCCAAGCAGGATCACCAGCGCGGCCAGCACCCAGAGAGTAAGACGCGTCACCAGCGAAACGCGAATTGCCGGAGGGCCGGGAGATTCAGGAACGACAAAGGCGTATTTCAGGACGCGCAGGTAGTAGTAGAGCGAAACGGCGCTCATGGCCACGGCCAGCAGCACCAGCCACAGCAGGCCGAGGTGCGGTTCGGCGCTCAGCGCGGCGGTGAACAGGTAGAACTTGCCGAAGAACCCGGCCAGCGGCGGGATCCCGGCCAGCGAAAGCAGGAACACCAGCAGGCAAAGGGAGAGCCCTGGTGCGCGGCGATAGAGGCCGGCGAGATCCTCGAGTTTGTCGGCACCCGCGGATTCGAGCGCGCCGAGCACGCCGAAAGCTCCCAGCGATGCCAGCGCGTAGGTGATGACGTAATAGACCAGGGCGCTGAGCCCCTGCGGGGTATGCGCGATGAGCCCCATCAGCATATAGCCTGCGTGGCCGATGGCCGAATACGCGAGCAGGCGGCGCACGCTGGTCTGGGCGATGGCGGCCAGGTTGCCGAGGACCATCGACAGCGCGGCGAGAATGGCGAGCACCGGGACCCATCCCGGAACGTAGCCGCCTGACACGCCATGACCCGCAGCCGGCAGCAAAGCGAGTGTCGCGACCTGGGCAAAGATGAAGAAGCTGGCGACCTTCGAACTGGAAGCGATGAAGCCCGCGCTGACCGTCGGTGCGCCCTGATAGGCATCCGGCGCCCACAGATGGAACGGTGCGGCGGCCACCTTGAAGCCGAAGCCGATGGCCACCATCACGATGGCGATGAACAGCAGCGGATCGAGCGACGGCCCGCTGAGGGCGGCAGCGATGCTGGGCAGCTCAATCGAACCGGAGAGGCCGTAGAGCAGGCTCATGCCGAAGAGCAGGAAGCCCGCCGACATGCCTCCAAAGAGGAAGTACTTGAGCGCGGCCTCGGACGACTGGCGGCTCTGCTTGTCGAAGCCGGTGAGGATATACAGCGAGAGCGACAGGAATTCGAGCGCGACGAAGACCAGCAACAGATTTTGCGTGGCGACCAGGAACATCATGGCCACGGTGGCGAAGAGGATCAGCGCCAGGTACTCGCCGATGTGCTCGGTGACGCGCGTGGAGGTGGAGAGCAGAACCGTCAGAACTGTAAGGCACAGCAGCGCGCCCTGCACGAAGCCAACCAGCGGCGTGACGACGAACATGCTGCCGCCGAAGCCAGAGGGAATGCCGTGGCTGAGCAGCACCAGCGAAACGAGGCAGCCGATGCAGGCGATCAGCGCGGCGGCGCCGAAGCGCTTTGCGGCCGAGGCGCGCCGCAGGACCGTCAGGTCGAGCGTGAGCAGGAGCAGGCCCGCAACCACCACCGCCAGCTCAGGCAGGGTCGCGCGCAGCAGATCGGAGTAGGCGATCATCGCCACGCTCCTTTGCGCAGACCCTCAAAGAGGGGCGAGTTCAGCGCCGGCAGAATCAGGTCCGTCAGGATGCGCGGATAGAGGCCGACGGTGAGTGTAGCGGCGAGCAGCAGCAGCGATCCCAGCTTCTCCGGAATGGTGATAGGCGGCAGCGCGTGCTCGTGCGCCGCAGCAGGGCCTTCGCCGAAGAAGGCTTTTGTCAGTGCGCGCCAGGTAAAGGCGATCCCGACCAGGATGCCGAGGCCGGCGAAGGCGATGAGTCCGGGCAGAGCTCGCCAGGTTCCGATCAGCACCTGGAACTCGGCGACGAAGCCGCTGAAGCCGGGCAGGCCGATCGAGGCCATGCCCGCGAGGACGAATGTCACGGCGGCGAAGGGAATCACGCGCGCCAGACGCATCGGTCCCAGCTCGCCCAACTCGCGCGTGTGGGTGCGGTCGTACACCATGCGGCCGACCACAGCGAACAGCAGGCCGGCAATCACGCCATGGGAGAACATCTGCAGCACCGCGCCGTCGAGGCCGATCTGCGTCAGGGTCATCAGGCCGAGCAGCACGAACCCCATGTGGCTGACGCTCGAATAGCCGATGACAAATTTGAAGTCGCGCTGCACCAGGGCGACGGTCGCGCCGTAGACGATGCCGATGATCGCCAGCACCGCGAAGACGTCGCGCCAAGAGCCGAAGCCAAGCACGTGGAATCCCCACGGATCGAGTCCGCGGGGGAAGAGCATCATCGCGACGCGCAGGCAGCCGTAGGCGCCCAGCTTCATCACCACCCCGGCCAGCAGCATGGAGGCCGCGGTCGGCGCGGCAGCGTGGCCGGTGGGCGCCCAGGTGTGGAACGGCCACATGCCGGCGAGCACCGCGAATCCCACGAAGATCATGGGGAACGCCCAGAACTGGAAGTGCGCCGAGAACGGGAACCGGGCCAGCGCGTCAAAGCTCATCGAGTGACCGCCCGAGGCAGCCCACGTCGCGGCCATTCCGGCCAGCACCAGTGCGCTGCCGCCGAAGGAATAGAGCGCCAGCTTCATCGCCGCATATTCGCGCTGTGAACCGGCATCCGCTGCGGTTGCGCCGCGCTTTGCCGAGCCCCAGATGGCGATGAGGAAATATTTCGGGATGATGGCGATTTCATAGAAGACGAACAGCAGGAACAGATCGAAGCTGAGAAACACGCCGTAGACGCCGGCGATGAGCACCAGGTAAAACGCGAAGAACTCCTGGGTCCGGTGCTCGATGTTCCAGGAGAACAGAATTCCGGCCGTCGCCGCGATGCCGGTCAGCAATACCAGGGTCAGGCTGATGCCATCCGCGGCCAGGTGATACGAGAGGCCAAGTTGCGGGACCCACGGAATGTTTACCACGGTCAGCAGCTCGCCCGGCGTCCAGTGCAGCAGCGTTGCGATCCCGATGCCCAGCCCGATGAGCGCCGTCACGAGCGCCACCGCGCGCGCCAGCGCCTTCGACGGGCTCAGCCGCGCGGCCAGCGCGCCCAGGGCTGAGATGTAGATGGTCCACGCGAGCATCAGAACCTCACTCCCGCGGCCCACTGCGCGACCGTCACGTGCACCATCCCGGTAATGATCTGCGGATAGAGGCCGATGAGGAACATCAGGGCAATCACCGGCAGCAGCACCAGCCGCTCCCGCACGGAAAGATCGGGCATCGCTTCCCAGCGCGGATTCGCCGGACCGGAGAAGACTTTCTGGATGACCGTCAGCAGGAAGACCGCGGTCATCAGCAGACCCAGCACCGACACCGACGTGGCCCACGGCACGAGCGCAAACGATCCTTTAAAGATGAGGAACTCGCCGGGGAATCCGTTGAGTCCGGGCAGCCCGAGCGAAGCGAAGATCGCAATCCCCATCAGCCCGGAAAACACCGGGACCACGCGCCGCAGTCCGCCGAAGTCATCGATGCCGCGCAGGCCGCCCGACCGCCGCTCGAGCAGCGCGATAAACCAGAAGAGCGCGGCCGCGGTGAGTCCATGGCTGAACATCTGCAGCAGCACTCCGGTTAAAGCCGCGGCCTTTTCATGCGCCATCGCCGGATCGGCCCCGGTGAATCGCGCCGCCACGCAGATGCCGAGCACGCAGTAGCCGAGGTGGTTGATGGATGAATACGCGAAGGTCCGCTTCAGATCCTTCTGCACCCACGCGGCAAAGGCCGGCAGCACAATGGTCGCGACCGCCATCCACAGCAGCGGCTTCATCTCCTGCTGCATCTGCTGCGGGAAGATCGGCAGGAGAATACGCAGGAAGCCGTAGACGCCCATCTTGGACATGGCGCCGGTCAGCAGCATCGTGGTTTCGCTCGGCGCTTCGCTGTAGGCCAGCGGGAGCCAGGTATGGAAGGGAATCACTGCGGTCTTCACCGCAAATCCCAGGAACGCGCCCCAGAAGACGAGCAGCATCAGATGCTGCGGGTTGCCACTCCAGTGCAGGTTCTGGGCCAGCGCCGCGGTCAGCTGGTTCGACTGCCCCAACTGCGCCAGCTGCACAAAATCAAATTGCCCCGTGCCCACGAACAGCGCCAGAAACGCCAGCAGCAGCGCTACGCTGCCCACCATCGTATACAGGAAGAACTGCGTTGCAGCCCGCGCGCGCTGCGGACCGCCCCACAGCCGCACCAGGAAGAACGCCGGAATCAGGCTCAGCTCCCAGTAGATGAACCAGTGGACGAAGTTGAGAGCGGTAAACGTGCCGAACAGCCCGCATTCGAGGAACAGCACCAGCGCGAAGTAGAGCCGTCCGTGCTTCTCGTTCCCCCACGAAGCGGCCAGCGACATGGTCACTACCAGCGCCGACAGCACCAGCATCAGGACGCCCAGGCCGTCCACGCCGACGTGGTAGGTCATGCCCAGCGACGGCGCCCACTCGCGGATCACCTCGTACTGCATGCCGGGATAGGCGGGATCGAAGCCCCACCAGAAGAAGCAGGCGATCACCAGCGCGCCCACGCCGAACAGCATGGCGATCAGCCGCGCCAGCGCGCGCTCGTGTCCCAGCAGGAGCACCAGAAGGCCGCCGAGAAGAGGAAGCAGGGTGAGCAGGGTGATCATCCGCGACGCCCCCACAGGAGCAGGACGGCCAGCACGACCAGCGCCGCCGCAATCACGCTCAGATACCGCTGCACGCGCCCGTTCTCGAAGCGCGAGAACAAACGGCCGCCGCGCGATACTTCACGGCACCCCTGATCGAAGCCGCCGTTCACCACAAATTTGTCGATCCCCGCATCCAGCCAGGAGACGCCGCTCACCAGCCAGGAGATCAGCGTCACCGCTCCGCCAAAGATCCAGCGATCGAGCCACGCCGCAAACGCCGAGCAGAAGCGCGTCAGGGCGATCACCGTCACGTCGTAGAACTCATCCACATACAGACGGTTGGCCAGCGCGTGGAAGAAGCCGGGCGTCAGCCGCTCGAGCGCGTCGGGATCGGTGGCGCGCACGATCGGCTTGCGACCGTAGAACCACCAGCCCAGCAGCAGGCCCACAAACACGATCAGAGAGGACGTGACCATCAGCGGCAGCAAGCCCGGCTCGGAAAACCGAGCCATGTCGAAGTGCGCGCTCTGCCCATTCAGGAACGACTGGAACCACGGCCACGCCGGCGTGCCCACAAATCCCAGGAACGTGGCGAAGATGGCCAGCCCGATCAGCGGCCAGGTCATCACGCCTGGGCTCTCGTGCGGATCCTCGACGGCGCATACCTCGCCAGGCCGCGGCGACACGGCCGGCTCAACCTGATGCGCGCTGAAGGCGTGCGCGGCCGTTGGCCCGGGCGCGGCGGCCACTTCCGGCGTCCGCCGCTGTCCGAAGAAAACGTAGTAAACCTGGCGCGTCATATAGAAGGCGGTCAGCAGCGCGCCTAGTGCGCCCAGATAAAACGGCCCTCGCGAGATCCCCCAGCCATGGGCCGAGTCCAGAATCGCGTCCTTGCTCCAGAAGCCGGCGAAGAGTGGGAATCCGCACAGTGCCAGCATGCCGGCGGCATAGGTCGCAAAGGTGATGGGCATGAAGCGCCGCAGGCCGCCCATGTTGCGGATGTCCTGCTCCTCAGTGCAGCCGTGAATGACCGAGCCCGCGCCGAGGAAGAGCAGCGCCTTGAAGAAGGCATGGGTGATGAGGTGGAACATGCCCACCGCGACGCCACCCACGCCGAGGCCCAGCATCATGTAGC
>JBAUGH010000372.1:0-6722 GCA_049679565.1 Acidobacteriaceae bacterium | reverse complement strand
CGGCTCTTTTGCTCAGCCAGTGGCTGGAGCTGAGGATCCAGCGGTTGATTCATACCGTCGAAGTCGGCGTGGGCCTGCACGACGAGGAACTGGCCGCTGACGCTGACGACGATTTGTTCGAGGACGTGATTCCTTCCTGGCAAACGGCATTGCAGGCGCTCCGCGACACCCGCCAGGAGAAGCAGGACGAAGCCTGCCTCCAGTACCAGACGCTGACCGAACTCATGCGCATGGTGGCAAAAGCCGTGGATGAGCGGACCGCCTATCTGCGCGGCCATTCCGAGCGAGTCGCGGAATACGCAGCCGAGATTGCGAAGAAACTGGGCCTCGACCCCCGGCAAACGGAGCGCGTGCGGCTGGCAGCGCTGCTGCACGACATCGGTTGCCTCGGCGTCGCCGATTCGGTGGCGCTCAAGGAGACCCCGCTGACTGCGGAGGAATTCGAGATCGTGAAAGCGCACACCGTGAAAGGCGCCGCTATTCTGCGGCCCATTCCGCTGCTGCAGGATCTGGTGCCCGGTGTCGAACTGCACCACGAGTCGCTGGATGGGTTGGGCTATCCCTATGGACTGAAGGGAGAGCAGATCCCGCTGATGGCGAGGATTGTCGCGGTGGCGGATTCGTTCGACGCCATGACCACCCCGCGACCCTACCAGGCCGCGATGAACGCCGATTATGTCCTCGACATCCTCAAGCGGCTGGCGGGTACGCGCTACGACGCGCAGGTGGTGGCCGCTTTGACGGACCTGGTGACCAGCGGCGCCATCGAGGTGAGGAAGGTCCGAACGCCGATCTCGTTCCGTATGAGAACCCCCGTGGCGGTCTGACGGGTTGAACTCCGCAAGCGCGCAATCCTGCGGTTCGCTACACTCGAATTCAGGCGTGATGAGGTCGCAGTTCGGATGATCCAGACGTTATTTGGCAGCCTGAAGGAAGAGCAGGAACCCGAGAAAAAGGGCCTTTTCGAGCGCATGCGGCAGGCCGTGTCGCGGACACGCGACAGCCTGGGAGAGCGCATCGACGGCGTACTGGCGCTGGGCCGCAGCGTGGACGAAGCGGCGCTGGAAGAGCTGGAGATGAGCCTGATCGCGTCGGATATCGGCGTGACGACCGCGGCGGAGATCACCGGCAACCTGCGCGAGCGGGCGAAGCGGCAGCAGATTCGGGATGGAGCGGAACTCCGCGATCTGCTGAAGGAACAGCTGCGCGCGGTGCTGGACGAGAGCGCGCATCCGGCGAAGCAGGTCGCGGCGCCCCCGGAAGTGATCATGATGGTGGGCGTGAACGGGACCGGCAAGACCACCACCAGCGGGAAGCTGGCGGCGTTCTACCGGGCGCAGGGCAAAACTGCGCTGCTGTGTGCAGCGGACACGTTCCGGGCCGCCGCCATCGAGCAGCTGGAAGTGTGGAGCGAGCGCAGCGGCGTGGAGATGATACGGACGAAGCAGGGCGGCGATCCCGCGGCGGTGTTGTTCGATGCCCTGCAGGCCGCGAAGACGCGCCAGACCGACGTGGTGATCGTGGATACGGCGGGCCGGCTGCACACGAAAACGGGCCTGATGGCCGAGCTGGACAAGATGCGGCGGACCGCGCAGAGGCTGATTCCGGATGCGCCGCATGAGGTTCTGCTGGTTCTGGATGCCACCACCGGCCAGAACGGGCTCCAGCAGGCGCGGCTGTTTACGGAATCGGCCGGCGTCACCGGAATTGTGCTCACCAAGCTGGACGGCACAGCCAAAGGCGGGATCGCAGTGGCGATTGCGCGCGAGATGAAGTTGCCGGTGCGGTTTGTGGGTGTAGGCGAGGCGCTGGAGGATCTGTTGCCATTTGACAGCGCTGCATTTGTGAATTCGCTGCTGGCCGCTTAGGCAAGGCAGCCTGTGGGTGGGTCGAAGGGAATCTGTGCTGCAAGGGAACGAGGTCGGGGCGCAGGACGAACGGTGGATGCAGCGGGCGCTGGAGCTGGCGCGGCAATCGGTGGGCATGGCCTCTCCGAATCCGGCGGTCGGGTGCGTGCTGGTGCGGGATGGCAAGCTGGTTGGCGAAGGCCTGCACGATTACGACCACAGAGATCACGCAGAGGTCGTCGCCCTGAAGAAGGCGGGGGAGAAGGCGCGCGGGGCAACAGCTTACGTGACGCTGGAGCCGTGCTGCACGACCGGGCGCACCGGGCCGTGCACGGAGGCGCTGCTGGCAGCGGGGATCGCGCGCGTGGTGGCCGCGACGGAGGACCCGAATCCCGCGGTGCAGGGAAAGGGCGTGGCCCGGCTGCGAGCCGCGGGGATCACGGTGGACGTCGGCGCCGGCAGGTCTGAAGGGCAAAGGCTGAACGACGGATTTGCGCGGTTCATCCGGGCGAAGGTGCCATTTGTCACCCTGAAGGCCGCGGTCTCGCTGGATGGCAGGATTGCGCCGGCTCCAGGCACCGCGCCGCGGCGCGCGCCGGTGTACCTGACGGGCGAGACAGCGCGGATGGAAGTGCAGCGCATGCGGCACGACGTGGATGTGGTGATGACCGGTATCAACACGGTGCTGGAGGACGACCCCATGCTGACCGACCGGTCGAACCTGCCGCGGCGGAGGCCTCTGCTGCGGGTGGTGCTGGATTCGGGGTTGCGTATCCCGCTGGACTCGAAGCTGGTGAGGACTGCGCAGGAGGATCTGCTGATCTTCTGCGCAGTGGCTCCGACGCAGCGACAGCGGACGCTGGAAGCGCTGGGAGTTCGGGTGGAACGGGTGGAGGCGGTGGCGGCAGTGGGCGGCGGCCGAGGCAAAGGCGCGGGTCGCAACGGCGTTTCGCTGGGAGCGGTGCTGCGGCGGCTGGGAGAGATGGAGATCGTCTCGGCCATGCTGGAAGCGGGCGGGCAGGTCAACAGCTCGGCGCTGAGCGGCGGCCATGTGGACAAGATCACCCTGTTCTACGCGCCGCTGTTCCTGGGACCGAACGCGGTTCCGTTGCTGCAGGAGGCGATTCCTGGGGCGGCGCTGCAGCTGGAGCCGTCGATTGCCTGTCTGGGACAGGATGTGCGGGTCGATGCGTACCTACGGAATCCATGGGGAGAGAACTGAGGGATGTTCACAGGGATCATTGAAGCGACCGGGAGGGTTGAGGCGGTTGAGCCAGGAGCGGGCACGACCCGGATCACGATTGCCGCGCCGGGGTTTGCCGAGCGGCTGCGGGTGGGCGACAGCATCGCAGTGAATGGCACCTGCCTGACCGCTCTGGAGATGCGGCCTCCGCTGTTCGGGGCCGACCTGGCGAGGGAGACGCTGGCGCGGACGACGATGGGCATGCTGCGGCCGGGTTCGGTGGTGAACCTGGAGCTGCCGACGGCGGCGGGGGCTCCGCTGGGCGGCCACGTGGTGCAGGGGCACGTGGACGGGCGGGGCGAGATGGTCTCCTTCGACCCGGTGCGGCCCAATGCCGATCCGGAGGCGACCGACTGGTGGCTGCGGGTACGGGTTCCGGAGAGCACCGCGCGGTTCATGGTGGAGAAGGGGTCGATCGCCATCGAGGGCATCAGCCTGACGATCGCGACGTGGGACGGCGAGGTGGTGGGGGTCGCGATCCTGCCGCACACGCGGAAGGTGACGAACCTGCGGGTGCTGCGGCCGGGCGATCCGGTGAACGTCGAGGCGGACGTGATGATCAAGCTGGCGCTCGAGCAGAAGCGCCGCTCCACCTCTGATGTGACACTTGAATATCTGCTTGCAAATGGCTATTGAACAGGCGGTTGCTGTTCCGTCGAAGTCTGGCTTCGGACTCTCTTAAGGTAGTCGGCGAGAGTCTGGCCGGGCCTGGGCAGGAAGTGTTCTTCGAGGGCATCGACGTGGTCGATGCGGTCGACGCGGAAGCTGCGGAAGTCGGTGCGCAGCTCGCACCAGGCGGCCAGGGTCCAGGTGCCTCCCCAGAAATAGAGGGCCAGCGGATGGACACGGCGGACGCTGGGCTGCCCGTCCTCGCGGCTATAGGCGAGGAGCAGGATGCGGCGCTGCCGGGCGGCGGCGTGGAGCGTGTCGAACTTGCGGCGCAGGTCGGCGGGGGCGCGGAAGCCGGGGGCGTAGAGCAGGACGTCGTCGATGTTCTCGCGCAGGGTGGGAGGCAGGACGGCTTCGATCTTGCGCAGGGCGCGGTTGGCCGCTTCGGTGAGCTCGATGCCGCCCCAGGCCTCGACCATGCGGGCGCCGAGGACGAGGGCAGCGATTTCTTCACGATCGAACATGAGCGGCGGGATATCGAGGTCGCGGCGAAGGGTGTAGCCGACGCCGGCTTCTCCGGTGATGGGCATGCCGGAGAGCTGCAGGTCCTGAACATCGCGGTAGATGGTGCGATGGGAGACCTGCAGCTTTTCGGCGAGGCTGCGCGCGGTTTGCAGGCGGCCGCCGCGAAGGAACTGCACGATGCGGAAGAGGCGGTCGGCGCGGCGCATGCTTCATTGTAGGGGCCGGGGTTAGACGGCCGGGTCGTGGAGGCCAATGCGGTTGCCTTCCGAGTCGCGAATCTGAGCGATCCAGCCGATGTTGGGGAGGTGGGTTTTGGGATCGACGACCTTGCCGCCGGCGGCTTCGAGGCGGCCGAGGATCTCATCGATGCGGCCCTCGCAGTTGAGGTAGATGACGGTGCCGTCGGCGCAGGGGCGGTGGCCCTCGCCAAAGGCGACACAGCCGGAGATGCCGGGGCGCTCATAGGGGAAGATGCCCAGGTTCGGCCAGGCCGAGTTGTGGACGAGCGGGGCGGCGAAGAGGGTTTCATAGAAGCGGACGGCGCGTCCGAAGTCGGAGGCGGGGATCTCGAACCAGGTGATGGTGGAGGTCGCGGTCTGAACGGCGGTGGTCATGGGGTTATTTCCTTTCGGTGTCGTGGACTCGACTACGAATGAGAGCCTACGAGAGGGCTACTGACAGCGTGGTGTCAGGAGTGAAATGCGTTTTACCCACTCAAGCCAAAACAGGCCTTGAATGGGGCACCCGGCGATCCGTTTGGATTCCTTTCTCTTTGCGGAACATTGAAAACATCCCCCTCATCCCCTGGTAAGTGGGAGAAACAAAGACTCTGGCGGGCGGATGATCCCCCCGGGCGAGGCGGAGTTCAGGGATTCTGGATTCCGGGCCAGGGATCTGGGAACGGCCGTGAGCCGTGCGGGTCGATTTGGCTGGATTCACGAGTGTCCCCCTCTCTGCAAAAGCAAAAAAACGTCCCCCTCATCCCCCGGTAAGCCGAGGTAAACGATGATTCGGCCGGCTCGATCATCCCCCTGATCCCCCCGGCTCCTCCCTTTGCGGCGACTGAGCCCCCGGTCTGCATAAAAAAATACGGGTGTCCGGTATCCTGTTGCATGGGCAGGCCGGTTCGGTAATACCTTGCGGGTATTACCTGGCTGATAAGCCAGGAGCGGGCTGTCGATCGCTGATGGCTGGCTGACGGATGTTGTTTGCCCATGCGGTTTCTCCTCCTTTCGAGCAAGAGAAAAGGCTGCCCGGGAAGGCAGCCTTTTCTTATTTCACCCTATAAGTCCAGTATATCAAGTTTGGAGCTAAAGACTGCCAACTTTGTTGGCAGTTATGGGCGACTAAGTGGCGTGTTATGTGGAGTCATTACTTTGGTGCGGAGGTGCGGGGGTTGACAGGGTTGGTCAGCGCACAGGGGGCAGTTCACAGTGCGCAGTGTTGTCCCTCAAACGGTCCGCTGGGGATGACTCTTCGGATTCAGGGGGTGTTGCCAATACGGGCGGCTCGGGCTCGAATCCTCGAAGGTTCCGCATTGCCGGTCGCTCGGCCTCAACTCCGAGCGCGGATGAGCGCATCGGCGTTTTTGCATAAACCCAGATCCTGCGCTCCCGGTGCCTGGGCCAGGCGGCCAATTACCGCTTAGACAGGGCCTCGTCTGGCGAAACCAGAGCGCGGCTCCCCCACCGGTCACCCGACTTCCTCACGTAGTGCTCAAAGACATACGACCAGGGGACGAGCGGGATAAAAATTGCGATCATTCCGATGGCGAATGTGTTCGCGCCAAGATCCTTGCTCCATTGCCCCCGGAGCCAGTGCGGCAGAGCCACCGCGAGCAGCCAGGAGGCCTTCCACGTGAATTCCCAGAACAGCACGGGCAGCATCTGCAATGGGTATCGTAGGCCCAGGATGGACAGGACGGAGAGAGCGAACAGCATGCAGACCTTGACCCCGGAATCCATTTCCAATGAATAGACCTGGTGAATCATCATGGACCACACATGCATTCCCAATCCAATCCCCAGGACCAGAACGAGATAGAACAGACGCAGCAAATTCAGCCGTAAGGTAGAAACGGTTTTCATACTTCACCGCCTTTCAGGGGAAGTTGACCAGCACGACTCTCTCGGCAAAGCCACAAATGTGTCCGGCAGATGCGGCCATACCTCAAAATCAGTCCGGCTGGCTCCCTGCAGTCTAACTCCGCTGGACTCGTTGCTCTGGGTCAGCGGCTCTATGGATGGTCCCGACGCAGGCGAGGGCGTGGTTCGGGAAATAGCTCACATCCTGCCCGGCTGAAGCGCGCTCCGCTCGGGATGACAAGTCAGGTTTGTTCGGTGAGGAAGCGAAAAGCAAAAGCAGGTCCCTCGCTCCGCCTACCCCATCTGCGATGGGGCCCCAGGGCGCTCCGCTCGGGATGACAAGTCAGGTTTGTTGGGTGAGGAAGCGAAGAACAAAAGCAGGTCCCTCGCTCCGCCTACCCCATCTGCGATGGG
>JBAUGH010000371.1:0-6712 GCA_049679565.1 Acidobacteriaceae bacterium | reverse complement strand
CCGCGAGCGCGATGGCGCGGCCGATGCGTTTGGCCGCTCCGGTGACGAGGGCCACCTGATTTTCCAGGGGCCGCGAAGACAGGGTCATGGGCTGATTCTAAATTCACCGCTTCGAAATTCAGGACTTTCAATCGAGGCAACCTTCGCGGCGCATGGTGCAACTGGAGCGCGGCGCCGGGCCATCCAAGCACGCGGACGGGATCGAAAACGGGGGATTCCCTTCATGAAACCCCACGGATTGTTGGCCGTTGCCGCGAGCCTGGCGCTGGCGGCGTGCGCCGGATGCGCCGGGAACCGTCTGCCAGGCAAGACACCGGGGCCGCCCGGGGGAATTGCGCCGGACGACGCCGCGCTGCACCCGAATCGCAACGCTCCCTACATGACGGAAGTGGCTACCCCGCGGCTGATTCCCCGCGCGACAGCCGAGGATGCGCAGCACGCCGGGCCCTGCGATCCGGAAGTGCTGTCGGTGGAGGAGATTGCGGGGGACGCGAACGGAGTTTTCCGGTCGGTGAAGCTGGCGTTCATGAATCGTGGGGCCATCCCGTGCCGCCTGGGCGGCTATCCGGGGATCGCGCTGGTGGATGCTCAGGGGGAAATGATCGGCAGCGTGTCGCTCGAAAAAGTGAGCCCGGCCCAGGTGGTGGCGGAGCTGGGGAAGAAGCAGCCAATGGAAGCGGGGACGTCTGCGCCTTCGGTGACCCTGATGCCGCAGGCGGTGGCGGCCTTCCAGATTGCATGGACCAGCGGGGCGACCTGCTCCAGCGTGTCCCGGATTATCGTGACCGCGCCGGGTACAGAGAGAGCGTTCTCCGTGCCCCAGCCGTTGCGGATCTGCACCGGGCGGATTCAGGTGACCGCCTTGCGGCTGGATGAGGGAGATGTGTGAGGATCGGCGGAACGCCGATCCTCAGCCGGTAGGCTGTAGCCCGTAGCGAAAAGCCAGCAAAACTCCGGCAAAAGACCAGCTAAAGACCCTGGCGGGAAACCAGCGAAGAGCAGGATTATGTGGGGCGGCTATCCAACCGGGGTGGGGATTCCTTGTCCTGGGATGCAGAAGCCTTGCCGCTGCAGGCGATGGCCGCGAGGGCGATCAGCGGCGGGAAGAATTCGAGGGTGTAGCGGGGCTCCGGGGCTTCGAGGGTAAGCAGCAGAGCGCAGCGCAGCAGGATGAAGGCCAGCATCGCTCCGCGGAGGGGCGGGCGCTTGCGGAAGCCGACCGCCGCGGCGAGAAAGTACGCCAGGTTGAGCGCGGCGTAAGCCCAGGCAAATTCCGTCTCAGCGTGATGGCGGCCGTACTGCCACCAGCGGAGCTCGATCCAGAGCAGTTCGGTGCGGGGGCGGAGCGCCATGTCCGCAAGCCGAGCGAGCGGCAGCGCGACGTAAGAGCGGAAGGGATGATCGCGGATGCGCTCGGCGGCGAGCGCGGCGAAGCGGGCGTCGATCTGCGGCGTGAGGGTGGTAACGCGGTTGTAGTCGTCCAGCAGCCGGCGGGTTTCCGCCGCCTGCGCGGGAGAGTCGAAGGCGCGGGCGGGCAGGTCGGCGGCGTCGATGGGCGCGGTGTTGGCGTTCCAGTAGATTTCCCATGTGCAGGCCAGGTCGGCGCAAATGGTTTTGGTCCAGCGATTGAAGCCGAGGTCCGGGCTTTCGCCCGGATCGACGGCGTAGCGCGGTGCAAGCGGCTCAAAGACGTGGAAGGTGCGGGCGTTGCGCAGGGTCCACGGAACGAAGGGGAGCAGAGAAAGAAGACCGCAGACAGCGGCCCAGCGCAGCATGGGGAGGGCGCCCCAGCGGCTGCGACCATAAAGGATCATGGCGGGGCAGAGGGCGACGGCCAGCAGTGCGCCATCGGGACGGAGGAGGGCGGCGTAGCTCCACGAAAAGGCCAGGGTGAGCGCCCAGCACCAGCGCGGGGCGGCCAGAAAACGGAGGAGCGCGTAGAAGGCGAGGGCGGTCGAGAACAACTCGAGGGTTTCGGTGAGCGGGGTGGCGACGTAGTTGGCGGTGAAAGGGCAGAGGACGGCGAGACCGAGAGCCCACGCCCCTGCGCGCGGACTCCAGAGGCGGCGGGCGAAAGCGGCGATAAGGAGGCAGCTGCCGAGGTCGATGGCGGCCTGCACCAGCATGACCGCGTGGTAGTTCTCCATGCCGAAGAGGCGAAAGCAGAGGACGAGGAAGAGCGGATACCCGGGCAGGCGGATGAGGGTGGGGGCGATGTGGGAGCCGTCGGTCAGGCCGTAGATCCCGTGCAGCATCCAGTTTTTGGCGATGTCGCCGTAGAGCAGCGGGTCGCCATCGATTTCCGGGTAGGCGTGGATGAACCAGAGGCGCAGGACCGCGCCCGCGGCGAGCGCCAGCGCCACCAGCACCCACCTGGTACGAGGCCGGGAGACCATTGGGGATATTAAAGCAGCTAAAGCAGCCGGTGGCCGGTAGCCGGCAGCCGGCTGCAAGCGGCATGACAGGTTGTCGTACGATTGAGAAACAGGGTTCTGAGCAGGAATGAAGCAGGTTTTCTATGACCCGAAACAGCGGCGCCGGAAGATTCTCCGCCGGCTGACGGACGTGTCGCTGGTGGCGCTGACCGTGGTGGTGGTCGGGTTTGGTTTCAGCGTCCTGTCGAGGGAGCGGCTGCCGGAACTGCTGCTGCCGACACAGAAGCCGAATTACCGGGCGCTGAACGAGAGGCAGCCCGAACTGGCGCGGAGGCTGGCCGCGCACCCCGTCCGGAAGAAGACGCGGCGGCACTCCCTCGATGTGACCCCCAACGAGGACGAGTCCCTGCGGGCGGCCTTCTACGAGAACGACGAGGCGGATTACGCGACCCTGAAGTCGCATATCCACCAGATCGACATGCTCTTTCCGGACTGGCTGCACGTGGTGTCGGCCGACGGAAACCTGGTGGGCTCGACGCCGATGTTCCCGGTGCGGCTGTATAGCGTGGTGGACGCCTCGGGCGTGCACAACGTGGATCCCCAGAACCGGGTGAAGAATACGATTGAAGCCGCGAAGGAAGACACCGACGTCTTCCCCATGCTGAACGATTACAACACCCTGACCCAGCAGTGGAGCGGCGATATGGTTGGCAGGATGCTCCGCAATCCTGCCGCCCGGCAGCGGCTGCATATCCAGCTGGACAAGTTTCTGGCGGCCAACCCGGGCTACCGGGGGATTTGTCTGGACTTCGAGATGATTCCCGACGAGGACCAGACCCTGTATGCGGAGTGGGCCGGGGAACTGCATAACGATTTTCGCGAGAAGAACCTGCGTCTCTACGTGAACGTGCAGGCGGAGGCGGATGCCGACTTCATGAAGATGGTCGCGGCGAACAGCGACGGCATCATCCTCATGAATTATGACGAGCACGAGGAGACCAGCGACCCGGGGCCGGTGGCCAGCGAGCCGTGGTTCGAGGCCAACCTGACGCGGGCGCTCAGGATTGTGCCCCGCGACAAGCTGATCTGCGGGATCGGGAATTACGGGTTCGACTGGGCGCTGCCGCTGCCGGAGAAGGGGAAGAAGCCTTCCAACAAGGTGGTGGACGTCGATGATCTGACCGTGCAGGACGCATGGCAGCGGGCCGCCGACGCCGGCGCGACCGTGGGCCTCGAAGGAGACGAGCTGAACCCGCACTTCGCCTACGACGACGAAGACGCGCATCTGCGCCACGAAGTCTGGTTCCTGGACGGGGTGACGGCGCTCAACGAGATGCGGGCGGGGCGGCAGGACGGGATCAGAACGTTCGCTCTGTGGCGGCTGGGCGAGGAAGACCCGTCGTTGTGGAAGGTGTGGGACCGCCCGGCGGCGAAGGACGCGCCCCAGCAGCTGGAAGAGGTGCCGCCCGGCGAGGATGTGGACACAGAGGGCGACGGCGACATCCTGCGCATCGTGTCCAAACCGCAGAAGGGCAAGCGGACGATCGAGATGGACTCGGACGACTTCACCATCACCGATGAAAAGATGGTCGAGCTGCCCCGGTCCTACACCATCCAGCAGTACGGCTACGAACCGCACAAGGTGGCGCTGAGCTTCGACGACGGGCCGGATCCGGTGTGGACGCCGAAGATCCTGGACGTCCTGAAGAAGTATCACGTGCACGCCACCTTCATGGTGATCGGGGAAGAGGCGGAAGACAACATCGGGCTGCTGAAGCGCTATGTGGCCGATGGCGATGAGATCGGCAACCACACCTTCACCCATCCGGACATCAGCGATATTCCTCCGTTCCAGCTGCAGGAGGAACTGAACTGGACGGAGCGGCTGTTCGGGGCGGAGCTGGGCATCCAGCCGCTCTACTTCCGGCCGCCCTACTCGATCGACCAGGAGCCCGACACCAACGACGAAGCGGCGCCCGCCTACCGCATCCAGCAGATGGGCTACACCATCATCGGGGACAAGATCGACACCGATGACTGGAACGAGCATCCGCGCAAGTCGCCGCAGGAGATTACCGACAGCGTCCTCCAGCAACTGAACGACATGAAGACCCACCCATGGATGCAGGGCAGCATCATCCTGCTCCACGACGGGGGCGGGGATCGGTCGGCGACGGTCGCGGCCCTGCCGCTGCTCATCACCACCCTGCGGGCCCGCGGCTACCAATTCGTGCAGGTGAGCGATCTGATGGGCAAGACCATGGCGGAGGTGATGCCGCCCATCAATCCCAGGATGCGCTGGCAGGCGCGCATCGACTGGGTGGCGTTCCTGCTGATCTCGTTCTTCGCCCACTTCGTGGTGGACATCTTCTTTATCGGCGACGTGCTGATGAGCGCGCGCCTGGTTCTGATCGGGATCTTCGCCATCATCGACCGCATCCGGCGGCGCAAAGTGCCGGCTGGCGACTACCGGCCGCGCGTGGCGGTGCTCATTCCCGCGTACAACGAGGAGCTGGTCATCGCGCGGACCATCCGCTCGGTTTTGAAGTCGGATTATCCCGACATCCGGGTGATCGTGATCGACGACGGGTCGCTCGACCGGACCTTCGACGCGGCCCGCGAGGCGTTTCCCAGGGAAATTGAGGAAGGCCGGCTGATGGTGCTGACCGAGCCCAACGGCGGCAAGGCGGGGGCGCTGAATCACGGCCTGAACCATGTGGACGAGGAAGTTTTCGTTGGCATCGACGCGGATACCGTGATTGCGCCCGACGCCATTTCGCGGCTGGTGCGGTACTTTGCCGATCCCAGAATCGGAGCGGTGGCGGGCAACGCCAAGGTCGGCAACCGGATCAATCTGTGGACCCAGTGGCAGGCCCTCGAATACATCACCAGCCAGAACTTCGAGCGCCGCGCCATGGACCTGTTCAACGTCGTGACCGTGGTGCCGGGGGCGATCGGGGCGTGGCGGACGGCGGCGGTGAAGCACGGCGGCTGCTATCCGGTGAACACCGTGGCCGAGGACGCCGACCTGACCATGAATCTGCTGGAGCAGCGCTACAAAGTGATCTACGACGATCGCGCCCTGGCCTTCACCGAGGCTCCGGCGACGGCGCGCAGCCTGATGCGCCAGCGTTTCCGCTGGTCCTTCGGAATCCTGCAGGCGGTGTTCAAGCATCGCGGCGGGGTGAAGACGAATCCGGCGATGGGCTACTTTGCCCTGCCCAATATCCTCGTCTTCCAGATTCTGCTGCCCCTGGTGTCGCCCTTCATCGACATTATGTTCGCGGCCGGCGTCATCCATTACCTGATCGACCGCCATTTCCATCCCGACGCCGCCAGCGCCGCCAGCTTCGACAAGCTGGTGACCTACTTCCTGGTGTTCCTGCTGATCGACTTCGTGACCTCGGCGCTGGCCTTCACCCTCGAGCCGAGGCATCCGGCGAACCGGGGCGACGGATGGCTGCTGTTCCACATATGGCTGCAGCGGTTCGCCTACCGGCAGCTGTTCTCGATCGTGCTGTTCCGGACGCTCAAGCGGGCGGTGGAGGGGCGGCCGTTCAACTGGGAGAAGATCGAGCGGACGGCGCGCATGTCGCGCCGCACCGAAGAGATCGCCGCGGAGCGATGAGCCGGGCTGCGCGCCGAGTTCGTGTTAGCCTGAGCGGCAATCCTGAGACAGATCGACCATGCGGGGCGGACCACAGTGACGCGCAGGCGTGAGGAATGGGCGGTTGCGGCGGTTCTGCTGGCGGGCTTCGCCCTGCGGATGTTCTTCCTGTTCCTGCCGGTGTCGCTGGACGATGACACCGCGGTCTACGCCGAGCTGGCCCGGAACTGGTTTCACCACGGAGTGTATGGATTCACCAACGGCAGGGTCCTCTCACCGACCCTGATCCGGCTGCCGGGGTATCCATTCTTCTTCGGCGTGATCTTCGGCCTTTTCGGCAACCACCACCTGCAGCCTGCGATGGTGGTACAGGCGCTGGCGGACCTGGCCGGGTGCTGGCTGCTGTTCGACTGCGTGCGGACGGAGGTGGGCAGACGCGCAGGATGGGCGGCGCTGCTGCTGGCGGCTTTGTGTCCTTTCACGGCGGCCTACAGCGTGGCCGGGATGACCGAGAGCCTGTCGCTGAACTGCGTGACCCTGGCGTTCTGGTCGCTGACGAAAGTCGTGCGGCGGGCGCGCGAGGGCCGGAGCACCGCGTGGCCCATGCTCACCCTGGCGGTGGGCCTCGGGTATGCGCTGGTGCTGCGCCCGGACGGGGTGCTGCTGGCCGCGGCCTTCAGCGCCGGGCTGTTCTGGTACGCACGGAAGTCTGCCGGCCCGCGCCGGGCGC
>JBAUGH010000370.1:0-3951 GCA_049679565.1 Acidobacteriaceae bacterium | reverse complement strand
GCCTACTTCGGCACCTACGACCGCTTCGACGAAATCATCCACTACACCGACCGCTTCCGGAACCTGTTCCTCGTGGGTCGCAACGGCATGCACAAATACAACAATCAGGACCACTCCATGCTCACCGCCATGACCGCTGTCGATCAGATCGTGGCCGGCAACATCGATAAATCCGCCCTCTGGCAAATCAATACCGAGCAGGAATATCACGAAGAAAAAAAGTAACAGATGTCATCCTGAGCGAAGCGCCCCGACGTTCAGCCCCGCCCCCTCTCACCCCTGATCTGTGAACTGTGCAACGCCAACTGCGCACCCTGCGCCGAAGTCACTCCCACTGCGCCGTGTGCTTCTTCAGCCACCAGCACGCTGGCGCCCCGCTATGCGGAAATAATGCCCGCGCGCAGCTCTCCGTCGCCGTGCCCATGTAGTCGTATTCCGTCTTGGCGCCCTTCAGCGGCGTCGACAGGTACTCCTCCACCTGCACCGCGTCGTACCCCGTGCCGTGCGCCGCGCGCACCTCGAAGACCGCCCAGTCGCCGCCGTACAACAGGATCGACGCCACCAGCAGCACCTTCACCGCCTCCCCCACCCACGCCAGAAATCGCTTCATCATGCCATCGTCCCGGTTCCTTGCTCCCGCATTCTACTCGCCCACCACGACCCGGCCACCGTCCCGCTCCCGGCTCCCGGCTTCTCTCGCCTGTTACCTGTCACCTGTAACCTGCCCCCGGGTGACCGCAGCGTTCTCCCCGCGTGAATACTTCGATATCCCCGCTTTTGACCCCTGTACCCCACACCCTGCACCTTGTACCCTTGTTATCAAATGAATCTCGACGCGATCCAGGCGGCGTTGCGGGATGCTCGCATCGAAGCATGGCTCTTTTACGATCATCACCACCGGGACCCGCTCGCAGCCGCTGTCCTTGGTCTGCCCGACTCCGGCCTCGTCAGCCGCCGCTGGTACTATGTCGTCCCCGCCGAAGGCGAACCGCGTAAGCTCGTGCATCGCATCGAAGCCGGCAAGCTGGACTCCCTGCCCGGCTCCAAAGGCGTCTATTCCTCCTGGCAGGAGCTCGAAACCGGGCTCGACTCCATGCTCGCTCCCTGGACCCGCCTCGCCATGCAGTACTCGCCCGATAACGCCATTATGTACGTCTCCATGGTCGACGCCGGCACCGTTGAGCTCCTCCGCTCTCTCGGCAAAACCATCGTCTCCTCCGCCGACCTCATCAGCCGCTTTCAGGCCGTCCTTACCGAGGACCAGATCGACAGCCACTACGCCGCCCAGCGCGCCCTCGACGACATCCTCACTCAGGGATTTCAGCTCATCGGCAGCCGCGCCCGCGCCGGCCTCCCCGCCAGCGAATACGAAATGATGATCTGGTTCCAGGACGCCATCCGTAACGCCGGCCTCACCACCGACCACGGCCCCAACGTCTCCATCAACGAGAACAGTTCCGACTCCCACTACGAGCCCGCCGCCGACGGCAGCCGCCCCATTCGCTCCGGCTCCTTCCTCCTCATCGATATCTGGGCGCGCCTCGACCGCCCCAACTCCTGCTGGTACGACATCACCTGGACCGCCGTCGTCAATCGCGAGCCCACCGAGCAGGAGCGCCTCATCTTTGCCATCGTCCGCGACGCCCGCGACGCCGCCATCGACGCCGTCCGCACCGCCTTTACCGATGGCGCCCGTCCCATCGCCGGCTACGAGGCCGATGACGCCGCCCGCTCCGTCATCCGCGATGCCGGCTACGCCCCGTTCTTCACCCACCGCACCGGCCACAACATTGCCGCCCAGCTCCACGGTCCCGGCGCTCACCTCGATAACCTCGAAACCCACGACGAGCGCCGTATCCTGCCCTTCACCTGCTTCTCCGTCGAGCCCGGTATTTACCTCCCCGAATTCGGCGTTCGCAGCGAAGTGAACATGATCGCCACCCAGGGCAATGCCACCGTCACCGGCCGCATCCAGCGCGAGCTGGTCCGCGTCTAGCGCCCGTTCCTGCGCCCTTCATTTATAGTCTTTAGGAGATGGCCTCGAAAGCGCAGACCCCCGCACAACCTCAGACTCAGGGCTTTGTCTACTCCGCGCTCATCCTCGGCTGGCTGATCCCCGGCGCAGGACACCTGCTCACTCGCCATTGGATCCGCGCCCTGCTTCTGTTCCTCGCCATCACCATCATGTTCGCCCTTGGCATCGCCATGCAGGCCAGGGTCTACACCCCCAACACCGGCGATCCGCTCGACATGCTCGGCTTCGCCGGCGACATCGGCACCGGCCTGCTCTATTTCATCGCCCGCATCTTCTCCCTCGGCCAGAGCACCGTCCAGCTCGTCACCGCGGACTACGGCACCAAGTTCGTGGTCGTCGCCGGCCTGCTCAACTTCGTCGCCGCAGTCGATGCCCACAACCTCCGCATCGGAAGGAAAGTCTAGTTGGCTCTCTCCCACTTCACTTCCGTCCTGCTCTTCGCCACCTTCGCCTCGGTGGTCTTCGCCATTACCCAGCGCTCCACACCCCGCGCTATGATCCGCTACGGCGTCTACTGCTGGGCTCTCTTCGTTGGATCCGTCATCGCTGCCAGCTGGCTCATGTGGATCATCCGCCGCTGACCAGCTCCCTCATCGTCCCGCCGCTCGCACCGCAATCGCGTACACCGACGTCCGCGCCCCGATAAACAGCGTCTTCCCATCCGCCCCTCCAAAACACAAACTTCCCGGCCGCTCCGCCACCTCCAGCACTCCGATCGGCGTCCCGTTGCGGTCGTACACGTACACCTGTCCGCTTGCAATGTAGACATTCCCCATCGTGTCCTCAACCACCGAGGTCCCGCCCCGCTCCGCAAACAGCTTCACTGTGAGTTGATCCCTTTCGCCCAGCGTCCCCTGCCACGTCTGCGCATCGTCCTCACTGGCGATCAGGTGTGTGTCCCCAGGCGCGAACACTGCCAGCTGCGCGCTCTCAAGCAGCGGCCGGAACATCGGCACTGACATCGCCGGCATCGCTGTCCCGCCCTCAGTGGCGTAAAAGTAGCTTTCCGGCACATCCTCCAGCCCGCTTCGCTTTGCCGTGTTGCTCCCCCGGCGAAACGCGTATCCCTTGTGCTCCAGCAGCAGCGTCAGCTTCTCCAGTTCCGCATGCAGCCCCACTGGCAGCAGCAGCTTCGTGTTGTCCGCCAGCGGCCCTGCCTTGCCCTCGAGCGCCGTCACCGTCCACTCTCCCGCATCCGTCCTCGTAGTCTCGCTCGCACTCGTGTCCCGATTCAGCGTCAGCAGCACCCCCGGCGCCACCACCCCCACCGCCATCGGCGATTGCGGCACCTCCGCAATGGCCTCCGCCTTCTTCCCTGCCGCATCCAGCCGGTACACCGTGTTCTTCACCGCATCCGTGAAGTACACCGTCCCATCCTCGTCCGCCGTCAGCCCATCGGCGTTGCTGAACCCCGTCGCCACTCGCTCCAGCGCCGCCCCATCGGCATACACTGCCGGCACCTCCAGCGGCGCGCCCTTCTTCACTTCCGGCCCCAGCGCAAAATCGACAAAATGGTGCGCTCGCACCTCTACGCCTGCCCCCTCATCGAACACGCTGTCATCGAACGCCAGCCGCGTCTGGCTGAACACCCTCACGTTCTCGAACCGCGCTTCCGAGTCCTTCCCCACCACCGCATACAGCTTCGGCAAAACCGTCCGCGACACCCGGTACATATACGTGTTCGCGAACGTCACATCCCGCGCCGACGTCAGCGTCACCGGCACCGACTCCTGCCCCGCCGGATTCTCCTCCTCCGTCTGCAGGTCATCGATCCTCCAGTGCGCCGCATTCTCAATCTCGACCTCGTTCCGCATGTGGTGCTCGCACGAAAACTGATAGATCGTCCCCGGCGTCGTCGTGTTCTCGATTACCAGTCCCGCCTTCGCCGTCGTCGCGTGCGACCAGATTCCCCGAAA
>JBAUGH010000369.1:0-1589 GCA_049679565.1 Acidobacteriaceae bacterium | reverse complement strand
GCCGGATGCAGTTGTCGGGACCATGGCCGCCCTATCACTTCGTGCATCGGCTGACGCACCACGGAGCGGCGGCGGCGGTAGCGTCCGTCCCGCGGCCAGCCACGCATGTGGCAGCGACGGCCTGAAGCGCGTCTCCAGGTCCAAAAAGAAAAGCCCCGGCGGACCCACGAACCACCGGGGCTTTTGCATGGAGGGCAACCGGGGCGGTGAGCCACTTGTGCTCCGTCCCGCGCGCCTCTGCCCCCTTAGACGGATGAGGGCGACGGAAGGTTAATCTCTAATTCTGTGGATTGCAGGAGGGCCGGCACACCGAGCCGGCGTTGCGGAAAGGCTATGACTTCTTTTGCGTTCTTGTTTCCGGGGCAGAATTCGCAGTACGCGGGCATGGGAAAAGATCTCGCCGAGAAATTTCCGGTGGCGCGCCAGACGTTTGAAGAGGCGGATGGTGCGCTGGGATTCTCGATTTCCAGGCTGTGCTTCGAAGGGCCGGAGGAGCAGCTGAAGCTGACGGAGTATCAGCAGCCCGCAATCTGCACGGTGAGCGTGGCGGCGCTGAGGGTGCTGGCAGAGCAGGGTGTGACCCCGTCGGTGGTAGCCGGACATTCGCTGGGCGAGTACGCGGCGAACGTCGCAGCGGGCTCGCTGGATTTTGCCGACGCGGTGCGGACCGTCCGCCAGCGGGGCAAATTCATGCAGGAAGCCGTCCCGACCGGGCAGGGAGCGATGGCCGCGGTGCTGGGGCTGAGTTCCGAGGAGACGGCCCGAGCCTGTGATGACGCCGCCGCGGAAACCCAGAACATCGTGTCCGCCGCGAATTTCAACTCTCCGGAACAGACCGTGATTTCCGGCGAGGCGCCGGCGGTGTCGCGGGCTGCGGAGCTGTGCAAAGAGCGCGGCGCGAAGCGAGTGGTGATGCTGAACGTGAGCGCGCCCTTCCATTGCGCGCTGATGCAGCCCGCCCAGGACCGGCTGGCGGAGCTGCTCCACGAGATCCCATTCCGGGACGCGCGGGTTCCGGTTTGCGTGAACGTGGACGCGCGGCCGGAAACCGGTGGGGACGCTCTGCGGGAAGCGCTGATCCGCCAGGTGACCGGCGCCGTGCGCTGGGTCGAGTCGATGCAACTGCTGATCGGGCAGGGGCCCGCCAGGTTCGTCGAAGTGGGTCCGGGCAAGGTGCTGAGCGGGCTGATGCGGCAGATCGATCGCGGGCAGACGTGCGTGAACGTGGAGGACGGGGCGAGCCTGGAGAAGCTCCTGGCTCTCAGCGATTAGCCGGGAGATTTAGCTTTCTCTGCGGGCCGCCTCGCAGCTCCTGTCTTCAGAATTTCTGCGCCCTGATCGCGGTGTCCCGTCGTCACGGTCCGGAGTACAGCTCAACCGGCGAGAAGCCGAGCGTCTTCGTCTTATTGTCGACGCGGAGGAAGATGGGAGTCTGGCCTCCGTTGATGTCGATCCCGATGACGACGCCGTTGCCCACGCGGTGGGCCACGATGATCCTGTGGCTCCTGATCACGCCATAATCGCTGCCCGAACCCCAGTCCTTCTGAAACTGAGCGAAGTTGTAAGGCTGATACTGCTGGGCGTGCGCC
>JBAUGH010000368.1:0-8231 GCA_049679565.1 Acidobacteriaceae bacterium | reverse complement strand
GCGTACAGCGGATAACGGTCAGCGCACAGGAGTTGGTCGAGCTCCCGGCTTCCCGCTGGTCTTACACCTTCACCGGCGCGTCGATGGGCTCAGTCTTGAGCTGCTGGGCTTCGTTGCGCAGGTTCTCGAACAGCACCGACGAAATGTAACGTTCCCCGAAGTCGGGCAGGACGACGACGATCAGTTTGCCGGCATTCTCTTCGCGGCGCGCGACCTGGAGAGCCGCGTGCGCCGCTGCTCCGGAAGAGATTCCCACGAGGAGCCCTTCCTCCAGCGGCAGGCGGCGCGCCATCGCAATCGCATCGTCGTTCGAGACCTGAACGATTTCGTCGATGAGCTGCGTTTCGAGGATCGCCGGTACGAAGCCGGCCCCGATGCCCTGAATCTTATGCGGGCCCGGCTTGCCGCCGGAAAGCACCGGGCTGTCGGTGGGCTCGACAGCGACGACTTTAAAGGAGGGCTTGCGCGGCTTGATGAATTCGGCAACGCCGGTGAGCGTGCCCCCGGTGCCCACGCCGGAGATGAGGATGTCCGCCTGTCCGTCGGTATCGTTCCAGATCTCCGGCCCCGTCGTGTCGTAGTGGATCTTTGGGTTAGCCGGGTTTTCGAACTGCTGCAGCATATACCCGTCGGGGGTCTCGGCGAGGATCTGTTTGGCCTTGGCAATCGCTCCGTTCATCCCGTTCGCGCCTGGCGTGAGGACCAGCTTTGCGCCGAAGGCCAGCAGCAGAACGCGGCGCTCGAGGCTCATCGTCTCCGGCATAGTGAGGATGAGCTTGTAACCTTTGACGGCCGCGACGAAGGCCAGGCCGATGCCGGTGTTGCCGCTGGTCGGCTCGACAAGAACCGTCTTGTCCGGATGGATTTTGCCCTCGCGCTCCGCCGCTTCGATCATGGCGAGGCCGATGCGGTCTTTGACGCTGTTGGCCGGATTGCGGCTCTCCAGCTTGGCGACAACCCGCGCGTGCGCCCCGGCGGTGACGCGGTTGAGCTGGACGAGGGGCGTGTTGCCGATCAGGTCGGTGACGCTGGCGGCGATTTTCATGGAGTCCTCGCTGGTGCGTTGATGCGCAGAATCCCGGCGCTTCCAGTCTAGATGCGCGGCGGAAGCGATGGATGCGAAGAGCGTCAGCCGGCAAGCCTGGCCAGCACCGCGGCGGAGTGGAGCCGCCGCTCCAAATGCCGTTCCAGGGACTGAACGGTAAAGCGGCGGAGATCGGCGGCGCGCGCTGGGGGCCAGGACTCCGAAGCAAGAGCAGCGAGGGGCGACTGGAAGATGCGACGGGCGACCGCCAGCGATTCGGGCGAGAGAATCCGGCTGGAGGGCTTCTTGTCGAGGGAGCAGACGAGGCCGTCGGATTGCGGCTGAAACCACGCGGGTCCGCCGCCAAACGGCTCCCCGCAGAGCGTGCAGTGGGTCAGCGAGGGCATCCAGCCCAGCAGCCGCGTAATCCAGAGCGAGAAGTAAGTGACCGGCATCCAGACAGCATTGCCGCGGCTGTGCTCCAGAACGGCGAGAAGCAGGCGGAATACGGCCTCGTGCGGATCGTGGTCGGGCAGAGCCTCTTCGAGCACCTCAGCGTAGAAGGCGAGGGCGGCGGCGCGAGTGTAGTCGATGGGGTCGGAGAGCGGCGACGCGATCACTTCACACGCGTCGAGGCGCACCAGTTCCTGTTTCGGCCTTTCGGCGTAGCTGGCGGACACCAGGGTCATGGGCTCGAGCGCGCCTCCGAAACGGCGGCGGGACTTTGCGGCGGCTTTGGCGATGCCGCGGATGCGGCCGTAACTGCGGGTAAATAAGGACACGATCTCGTCGGCCTCGTGAACGGGCCAGGTGCGCAAAACCACGGCTTCTGCCTGGAAGGTCTCCATGCTGAAGGAACAGAGTATCGGGTGAGGCGTGGAAACGGAACCACGCCGGGAAGGAGCGCTGCTCCGGCCCGCGATAAGAATTCACGATGGGCGCAATCAGGGATTTTTATGGGCTGCGAGACAGTCCTGGGCTCTGCGCGATACTCTGAAGGCGACCGCCAAACCTTCTCTCCGCACTGCAGATCGCAGCACCCGGCTGGCCCCGCGGTGTGCCCGGCGTGAGTCTGGGGCGGCAGCGAACCCTATTTCCATCACGATCGAAGGAGAAGCATGTCGACTGAATATCGCAATTTCCTGGCGCTCTCATACGAAGAGCTGGAAGAACTCAATCTGAAAGCTAAAGATCAGCGCCGGAAGCGCGTCGCCCCCGACAAGATTCAGGAAGAGCGGCTGAAGTATCTCACCGATCAGCATGGCATCAAGGCGGTCACGGTCCTGTTCTGTGACCTCGAAGGCCGCCTGCACATGCTGGATTACGACAAGAAGTTTCTGCTGAAGAGCTTCGACAACCTCACCTTCGACGGCTCGTCGATCCGTGGCTTTACCGCGCAGCGCGAGAGCGATCTGCGCCTCGGCATCGACTGGAGCTCGTTCTATTTCGCGCCCGCGGATATCTTCGGGGCGGGCAAGGTGCTGGTCTTCGGCGATGTCATCGACAAAGGCCGCACGGCTTACGCCGGTGACACGCGCGGGGTTCTGAAGAAGTTTGCCAAAGATCAGTACGAGAAGGCCGGCTACACGCTGAACGCGGCCAATGAGATTGAAGGTTTCCTCTTCGCCGGAATCGACGCGGAGCGCAATTTCCCCACCACCGGCCGCTTCGACTATGTGAACACCGGCGGCTATTACCACTCGCTGCCCAGCGATCCTCTCCGCAGCTTCATCGACACCGTGGCGGAAGTCCAGCGGGCCATGGGCTTCGAGAACGAAAAGGACCATCCGGAAGTGGCGCCGTCGCAGTTCGAGATCAACTACGGCTACGGGGAAGTGGTCGCGGCTGCGGATCAGATCCAGCTCTACAAGCTCATTTGCCGCCAGGTGGCGACCCGGCTCGGGATGACCTCGTCATTCCTGCCCAAGCCGGTGGTCGGCGTCAATGGCAGCGGCATGCATACCAACGTCTCCATCAGCAAAGATGGGAAAAATCTCTTCTGGGATCCCAAGGGACAGGAGAAGCTGTCGAAACTTGGATGGGAGTTTGTCGATCGCATCCTGACTCACGGCAACGATATCTGCCTGCTGCTGAACTCCAGCGTCAACGCTTACCGGCGGCTCGATCCGCACTTTGAAGCGCCCAACCAGATCAAGGCGTCGGCGGTAGATCGCGGCTCCATGATCCGCATTCCCATCGGCAACGAGCGCTCGATGCGCGTGGAAGTGCGGTCGGTCGCGCCCGACTCGAATCCTTACCTGGTGATGCTCTCGGTGTTCAAGTCGGGGATCGACGGCAACACCTCGAAGATCAACAATCTGCGCCAGGCCGAGCGGTATCTGCCGGACAATATCTATACGGCGATCGAAAACTTCCGCAAATCTGCCTGGACCACAAAGCTGCTGGGCACCGATGTCAAGGGCCGTTACGCGGATCTGAAACAGGCGTCCGCGGACCGCTGCCCGCGGCTGCTGGGAACCTTCGTCAAGCCCCAGGAAGTCCAGTTTCACCACGAGGTCTACAACCAGTTCCTCTGGAACCAGTTCTGAGGACTCGCCGTCCAGGCGGGCGCGCCGTCGGCGCAAAACCTGAATAAGAAGGCCCCGGTGGAAGCCGGGGCCTTTTCTTTGCCAATTTCCTGCCTGGAGCTACGAGCCCACAAATCGCGCGTAGAGGCTGCGGGCGAGAGCAACGTCGGTAGTTCCCTGGATGATGGCGCGGCCGTCGGCAAAGAGCGTCAGGATATGCTCGCCGCGCTCAAACCGGAGCAGCAGTTCGTTGCGGCGGACGACGCCCAGGGGGCGCAGGCGGTTTTCCAGCGCGGCCAGGTCGACCGGCCGCGCGTGCTCATGGATCTGCACTGAGTTGCGCCCGCACAAAGTAATATGCGGCCGGCCCTCGCCCCGGAGATGGACGAAATCGCGGGCGCCGCACACGGGGCAATCGGCCCGCGGTGCGCCCGTGGCTACCTCGCTCCACTCGTTGCGCCACAGATCGCAGGAAAGCAGGGAACGGCGCATGGCATCGCGCGCGCCAACCATCCACTTCAGCGCCTCGGTCACTTCGAGCGACGCCGCGAGGTTGACGGCCGAATTCAGAATGCCGGCGGTATCGCAGGTCTCGACCGACCCTCCCGGCGGCTGGGGGAAGATGCAGGCCAGGCAGGCTGTTTCGCCGGGGAGAATGTTCATGGTCACGGCATAGGAGCCGACGGCGGCAGCGTAAATCCAGGGCTTGCCCTGTTCGATGGAGTAGTCGTTGAGCAGATAGCGGGTTTCGAAGTTATCCGTCGCGTCGAGAACGAGGCTGGCGCCGCCCAGCAGTTCGTGAATATTGCCGGGGACCAGGTCGGCGACATGAGCCCGCACGTCGACTTCGCTGTTGAAGGCGGCGATCCTGCGGCGGGCGGCTTCCGCTTTGGGCAGCGCGTCGCGGGCATCGGACTCCTCAAAGAGGACCTGCCGCTGCAGATTGCTCTCCTCCACGAAGTCGCGGTCGATCAGGGTGAGTCTGCCCACGCCCGCCCGGGCCATCAGGCTGGCAGCCGCGGCGCCGGTGGCTCCGACGCCCACAACCGCCACATGGGCCTGCTCGATCCTCGCCTGGCCTTCCGCGCCGATCGGGGCGAACAGGACCTGCCGCGAATAGCGTTCGCGAGTTGCTTGGATCGGGGTGGCCATCTGTCAGTAGTATAGAAATTCCGGGGCGTGGCCACTCGGCGCCGGAAAAGCCACGCTTGCTCCGGGTTCGCATCTCACCGTTCAAGACGCTTTGGCCGGCATGGGGGACACGAGCAGTTTGGCGGGGAAAGAACTTTCTGTTTTGCACGATATCCTGCCACAGGATCGAAGGTGGGCTTTGAAGCAGCGCTTGCGGGTGCGGCTCAGCCGGATTGCGGCTGCCTGGCTCCTGGTGCCGGGCTTTGTCCTGGCGCGGCCGCTGCTCGCCCAGCAGCCCGTGACTCCCTCGACCCAGCCGCCCAATCCGGCATCCCCGCTCGAGCAGCGTAAGAAAACGCCTCCCGTGCCCCCCGGGAGCGTACTGCCTTCCTACAACACCACCCGCGAGAATACCTCGGGAAAGGTGCAGCCCGTGCCCACCTCGCCCAACCTCAATGGATGGGCGGGATTGCCGGTGGTCGAGGTCCGCTTCGAAGGGGTCACGCGCGATGCGCTGGAGCCGCTTCCCGGAAAACTGCCGCAGCAGCCCAACCAGCCGCTGAATGCCGAGGATGTACACACCGGCCTGCGCCGCCTGTTTGCTACCGGGCTCTATCGCACGATCGCGGTGGAGGCCCAGCGTGAAGGCGACGGCGTGGTGCTGATCTACACCGGAACGCCGACCATCTTTCTCGGCCGCATCTCCGTCCACGGCGTGAAGAGTCGGGAGCTCAGCAATCAGCTGAACTACTCTACGCGGCTCAATCCGGGAACGCCGTACACCGACAGCAAGCTGAGCCGCGCCCAGGATTTGCTGCAGGAGACGCTCCAGCAAAATGGCTACTATCAGGGCACGGTGACGCCTCACACCACAACCGACAGGACCAACGCCGAAATCAACCTCCAGTTCGACATTAAGACCGGCAAACAGGCGCGCGTCGGCGCGGTCACCGTGCAGGGCGACAGCGGCATGACCGTCCCCGCCTTCCGCAAAAAGGCGAAGCTGAAGGCAGGATCGAAGGTCAATTCAGACACCGTGAGCCGCGCCCTGACCGGTCTGCGCAAAACCTATCAGAAGCAGCAGCGGCTGGAAGCGAACGTGCGTCTGGCCTCCAGCCAGTATCAGAAGCCGGCTAACCACCTGAATTATGACTTCCAGACGGATCGCGGGCCGGTGGTCAGGATCATCGTGGAGGGAGCCAAACTCAGCCAGGGCAAAGTGCGCAACCTCGTTCCGGTCTACAGCGAGGGCACGCTGGACGAGGACCTGCTGAACGAAGGCAGCAAGCGCATCCGCGACTATTACCAGCGCCAGGGGTATTTCCACGTGAAGGTCACCCACACTACGACTGCGAACGCGGGGTTGACCCGCATCACATACGACGTCACACTCGGCCCTCGAGAGCGGATCGTCTCTGTTGCGATCAAAGGAAACACCTACTTCGGGACATGGCTGTTGCAGCAGCGGCTGAGTGTCCAGCCGGTCTCGTTTTTCGTGCGCCACGGCATTTACAGCCAGGCCCTCGAGCAGGCGGATGTGAACAGCATCACGGCGTTGTACCAGGGCAATGGATTCACGAATGTGAAGGTGACGCCTGAGGCGCGCGAATTACCCGGCAAAAACGGCCAGCGAAACCTCGCCATCATCTATGCCATCGGGGAAGGAATTCAGCAGAAAGTCGGCGCCTACAACATCGAAGGCGTCACCCCGGCGCAGCTGGCGGTATTGCATCCGCGGCTCAGCCTGCAGCCTGGGCAGCCATATTCGGGCAACAATCTGGCCGCCGATCGGGACACCATCCTCGGCTATTTTCTCGACAACGGCTACGATCACGCCCAGGTGAACCTGCAGCAGGCTCCGTCGGCGAAGGATCCCAACCTGATCGACGTGAACCTGCGCGTCGTTCCGGGGGATCAGATCCTGATCCGTCACGTGCTGATGAGCGGCCTCCACTACACCCATCGGAAGACCGTGGAACCGGATATTCTCGTTCAGCCGGGCGACCCGCTCGATCAGGCGAAGCTGCTGGAGACACAGCGCCAACTCTACAACCTCACCCTCTTCAACGAGGTGACCACCGCAGTCGAGAACCCCGGAGGCGACGAGCTGGCGAAGAACGTGCTGGTGCAGTTCGACGAGGCGCGCCGCTGGGATGTCAGCTATGGCGGAGGTTTCCAGGCGCAGACCGGCACGCCCGGCACCAACTGCCCGAACCCCGTGAGCCTCATCCAGCTGGGGATCAATCCCTCGAGCTATTCCTGCAATCCGAACGGGAAATTCGGAGTCAGCGCAGTGGCGGAACTGGATGTTTCGCGCATTAATCTATGGGGACGCAATCAGGCCGTCACGTTCCGCGGCGAATACGGCTCTCTGGAGCAGGAATTCACCCTCAACTACAACGCGCCCCGCTTCCTGAATCGCAAGTCGATCGATCTGTCGTTTGGCGGCGGCTATATCAACGCGCAGAATGTCGTCACGTTTGCTTCCTCAACCTCCGAAGGCGATATCCGCGTGACCCAGCACACCAACCTCAAGGACACGCTCATCTATCAGTTGTCCTACCGACGCGTAAAGGTGGACCCCGACACCGTCCAGGTGTCGCCCGATCTGATCCCGCTGCTGTCGGAGCCGGTGCGTGTCGGCGGTCCCGAGCTCACCTGGGTTCACGATACCCGGCGGCCCGAGCCGCTGGACGCCCAGGCCGGCATGTACAACAGCATCCAGGTCTTTGCCACCGATAACTCCTTCCTGGACTCGCAGGCCAACTACGCGCACTTTGACTGGACCAACTCCACCTATTACGCGCTGGGTAAGCACAAGGACTATATCCTCGCGCGCAATACCCGCTTCGGCATGGAGCGAGTCTTCGGCGAAGCCAGGTATGAGACGATTCCCCTGCCGGAGCGGCTGTATGCCGGCGGTCCCGAATCGCTGCGCGGCTTTCCCCTCAACTCCGCGGGGCCCCGCGACTCCCTCACCGGCTTCCCCATCGGCGGGGCAGGCGTCTTCGTCAATCAGACAGAATTGCGCCTGCCCTATCCGCAGCTGCCCTATTTCGGCAGGTCGCTGGGGTTTGTTCTCTTCGAAGACATGGGCAACGTCTTCAACAACTCCTCCGACATCTGGCGCAGCGCCATCCGCATCAAGCAGCCCCACAGCTACACCTGCGATACATTGCCCTACCTCACCATTGCTGAGCAGCAGACGGTCACCCGCTCCTCGAGCACGAACCCGATCGGGCAGTGCGACTTCAACGATTTCTCCCACACGGTGGGGGTCGGCTCGCGCTATCACACCCCGATCGGGCCCATCCGCGTGGATTTCGGCTATAACCTCAATCCACCGGTCTATCCGGTGCTGGTGCAGTACAGCTCGGAAACGGGGCTGAAGTGCTTGACTTCGACAGCATGCTACAGCCAGGCCAGCCACTTTAACTTCTTCTTCAGCATCGGACAGGCTTTCTGATGAGGACCGGGCGCATGGTGTTCGCGGTGGGCGCGGCGATCGCCGCCGGCGCGTTGCTGGCGTCCGCCCAGAACCCGTCCAC
>JBAUGH010000367.1:0-8988 GCA_049679565.1 Acidobacteriaceae bacterium | reverse complement strand
GTCGGAAGACTGGTGGCTGGCCGGGACGGAAACCTTCTCTCCGGCGCAGGGTGAGCCGGAGCAGGCGGCGATGAAGGTCACGCCGTGGAACGGTTTTCTGGCGCACTCGGCGGAGATGCGGCACTTGTGCGGGGCGCGCTGCGCTCAGACGCTGCTGGACCGGTGGATGCAGGAGCGGGAATGAGGCGCGTCAATCCCACCCTGCCGGCAACGGCGGCCGGCGAGGATGGGGCACCCAACCCTCAATTGGTGTAGATGCGGACGTAGTCGACCAGCATGGTTGAGGGGAACGGGGTGGTCGCATCGGGCGAGCCGGGCCAGTCGCCGCCGACGGCGAGGTTGAGCAGGATGAACATGGGTCCCTGGTCGAAGGGCCAGGCGCCGGGGAAATTGCTCGGCGTAAACGTCGCGTAGGTGTTCGCAGGGGAGTCGACGTAGAACTGGACCTGGCCGGGGCTCCAGATCATGCCATAGGTGTGCCAGGCGGCGGCGGAGAAGCCGGCGGGGTGGTATTGCTGGGTGCCGTTGGCCTCGCTGCTGCTGCTGACGCCGCCGTGCACGGAGCCGGCGATCCAGTCAAAGCCGGGAGGCGTGCCGTTGAGCGGCGGGTTGCTGCCGTCGATGTGCTCCATGATGTCGGCTTCGCCGCAGGCCGGCCAGGAGGCGGTGGTGATGTTGTTGCCGAGGAGCCAGAAGGCGGGCCACATGCCCTGGGACTCGGGGAGCATCATGCGAGCCTCGATGCGGCCGTACTGGAAGGAGAACAGGCCCTCGGATTTGAGACGGCCGGAGGTGTAAACGCTGGCCGAGGGGTTCTCGGCGACGACGTGCAGATACCCGTCGGAGCCGAGGAAGGCGTTGGGATTGGCGGGATTGCAGGGGCCGGTGGTGGAAGCCCAGGCGCAGTAGGTTTCAAGCTCGTTGTTGCCGCAGCAGTCGGTGCCGGTGTCGTAGGTCCAGGTCGAGGGGCTGGGCTGGGCGCTGGTGGATGCGGAGTTGAACTCGTCGCTCCAGACGAGCGTGCCGGAGGCGATGCCGGGCGCAAAGGTCTGCGCAGCGACGGAGCTGTTGAGATAGGCGGGCGGTTCGGCGGCGATCGCTTTGAGGGTGAGGTTGGAGGCGACAAGGAACGGAGCGAAGTAGCGCGTCGAGGTCTCGGTGGGCGCGGAGCCGTCGGTGGTGTAGTAGAGGGCGGCGCCGGAAGTTGTGTCGCTGAGGGTGACGATGACGGCGCCATTCTGAGCGGCGGTGGCAGCGATGGTGGGGGTGGCGGCGTTCTGCGCGGGCGGCGTGCCCGTGCCCGTGTTCGTGGATCCGCTGCCTCCTCCGCAGCCAGCGGCGGTGGCGATGGCGAGCTGAAAGCCAAGAGCGCAGAGAAAGGCCTTGAAGGCGAAGCTGCAGGTGTTCTTTCTGTGCGTCACGACATTCCTCCCGGGATTTCAGATGGCGCTGAGCCGTAGAACCAGTCCGAGGATCAATGTACCGCCGGGAAGTTCCGGGTGAAAGCGCGAACAGCCGGCAGAGCCGCCTCTGGTAAGCTGGCAGCCATGCCGACTCCCTTCCGGAGCCTGACATCGCGGCAGCGGCACGCGTTTGCGGCGTGCTTTCTGGGCTGGTCGCTCGATGCCTTCGACTACTTCATCCTGGTGTTTTGCGTCTCCGCGGTGGCGTCGGATTTCCGCGTGGCGCGGACCGAGGTGGTGGCGGCGCTCTCGATCACGCTGATGATGCGTCCGGTAGGCGCTTTTCTGTTTGGGGTGATCGCGGACCGGTTCGGGCGGCGGCCGACGCTGATGATCAACATCGCGTGCTACTCGCTGCTGGAGCTGGCCTGCGCCTTTGCCGGGTCGATGCACACGCTGTTTATCCTGCGGGCGCTGTTCGGAATCGCGATGGGCGGCGAGTGGGGGGTGGGCGCGGCCCTGGCGTTCGAGACGCTGCCGAAGGAGAATCGCGGGTTCTTCTCCGGGCTGCTGCAGGAGGGATACGCGGTCGGATACATGGTGGCGGCGGCATCGTACGCGCTGCTGTTTCCGTGGTTCTCGCACTTTACCTGGCACGGACACCCGTTTGGCTGGCGGGGGATGTTTCTGGCGGGAGCGGCTCCGGCGCTGCTGGTTTTCTATATCGGCGGGAAGGTGGAGGAGTCGCCGGTGTGGAAGGAGCGGGGCGAGCTGGAGGAGCGGACGCTTCCGAAGATGGGATTGCAGAAGGGGCTGTGGCAATACGCCGGGACGTTTGTGTTTCTGGTGCTGCTGATGACCGGGTTCAACGCGTTTTCGCACGGGACGCAGGATTTGTATCCGACGTTCTTACAGAAGGACCACGGATTCTCGGCGCAGCTGACGGGCGGAATCGCGATTCTGTACAACGTGGGCGCGATCGCGGGCGGGATGATATTCGGGAGCCTGTCGGAGAAGATGGGGCGGAAGAAGGCGATCATTCTGGCCGCGCTGCTGGCGCTGCCGGTGATTCCGCTCTACGCGCTGTCGCACTCGGTGGCGGCGCTGGCGGGCGGGGCGTTCCTGATGCAGTTCATGGTGCAGGGCGCGTGGGGGGTGGTGCCGGCGTGGCTGAGCGAGCTGTCGCCGGGGCCGGTGCGGGCGACGTTCCCCGGGCTGGCCTATCAGCTGGGGAACCTGGCCTCGTCGTGGAACGGAGTGATCCAGGCAAAGGCGGCGGAGCGGTTTGGCGGGCTGGGCGTTGTGCTGGCGGCAACAGTGGCGATTGTGGCGTGCTACGTAGCATTTGTGGCGGCGTTTGGGCGGGAGTCGAAGGGGACGGAGCTGCGGGTGTAGGGCAGTCGACAGGTGACAGGGAGCCGGCTATTTGCGCGCGGCCAGGACCGCTTCGGCGGCGCGGAGATCGTCTTCGGTGTCGACGCCGATGGTGTCGGACGGTGCCGTGGCGACGTAGATATCGATGCCATTGTCGAGGAGGCGGAGCTGCTCGAGGCGCTCGACCTGTTCGAGCCAGGAGGGCGGCAGGGTGGAGAAGCGGTCGAGCGCCGCTTTGCGATACGCGTAGATGCCGAGGTGCTTGCGATAGCCGGCGAAGCCGGAGTTGTCGCGATCGAAGGGGATGGTGGCGCGGGAGAAGTAGAGAGCGCGGCCGTTTTCGGCGGTGACGACTTTGACGGCGTTGGGGTTGGCGATGTCGCCGGCGGGACAGCGGACGGCGAGGGTGGCGACCTGGACTTCGGGGCGCTCGAAGAGCTGGAGGAGCGGAGGGAAGTGGTCGGCGGTGAGCAGCGGCTCGTCGCCCTGGACGTTGACGTAGATGTCGGCGGGGATGGACTGGGCGACGGCGTGGACGCGGTCGGTGCCGCTGGAGCAGTCGGCGGGGGTGAAGACGGCGGGCAGGGAGTGGGCCTGGGCAAACTGGAGGACTTCCTCCGAATCGGTGGCGATCAGGACGCGGTCGAGGAGGGGGCAGGCGCGGGCGGCGCGATAGACCCAGGCGATCATGGGCTCGCCGGCGATTTCGCGAAGGACTTTGCGCGGCAGGCGGGTGGAGCCGAGGCGGGCGGGGATGACGGCGAGGACCTGGCCGAGGTTCGAGGGCAAGAAGGGTAATCCTCCGAGAGATAGTGTAATGGGCCGGATGCGCGGCTGCAGTAACGGCGGCGATGACGGCGGCGGTTGCGCGGGTGCAGGGCGGGACGGTAGTGTGATCGTGGAGAAAGCATGGCTTCCGAGACCACGATCAATCCAAATTTAGAGACTATTCTGCGCGAGCACCGGGTGTTTCCTCCCCCGGAGGAGTTTGCCCAGCGCGCGCATATCAAGAGCCTGGCGGAATACCAGAGGATCTATCAGCACTCGGTGCGCGATCCGGAGGGGTTCTGGGCGGAGGCGGCGGGGGAACTGCACTGGTTCCGGGCGTGGGACAAGGTTCTGGAGTGGGACTTTCCGTGGGCAAAGTGGTTCGTCGGCGGCAAGCTGAACCTTTGCTACAACTGCGTCGACCGGCATGTGGAGAACGGGCGCGCGAACAAGACGGCCATCCTGTGGGAAGGCGAGCCGGGCGAGGTGCGGCGGCTGACATTTAAGGAGCTGCATGCCGAGGTGCAGCGGTTTGCGAATGTCCTGAAGGGGCTGGGGATCCGGAAGGGCGATCGCGTCGCGGTGTATATGGGTATGACGCCGGAGCTGGCGATCGCGATTCTGGCGTGCGCGCGGATCGGGGCGGTGCATTCGGTAATCTTCGGCGGATTTGCGGCGAATGCCATTGTGGACCGGGTGAACGACGCGCAGTGCGTGGCGATTCTGACCCAGGACTCGTCGTACCGGCGCGGCAACGAAGTGAAGCTGAAGGCGACGGTGGATGAGGCAGCCGGGCAATGTCCGACGGTGAAGAACGTGGTCGTCTACAAGCGGACGGGGTCGCCGGTGGAGATGCAGAAGGGGCGCGACCACTGGTGGCATGAGCTGGTGGCGGCGGCGGAGAAGGAATGTCCGGCGGAGGAAATGGATGCTGAAGATCCTCTGTACATCCTGTACACGTCGGGGACGACGGGCAAGCCAAAAGGGCTGGTACACACGACCGGCGGCTATTCGGTGCAGACGTACCTGACCAGCAAGATCATCTTTGATCTGCGCGAGGATGACGTGTACTGGTGCACCGCGGACATTGGATGGGTGACGGGGCACTCGTACGTGGTATACGGCATTCTGCAGAACGGGGCGACAACGCTGATGTACGAAGGCGCGCCGAACCACCCGCAGATGGACCGGTTCTGGAAGATCATCGACGACCACAAGGTAACGGTGTTTTACACGGCGCCGACGGCGATCCGGGCGTTCATCAAGTGGGGCGACGAGTATCCGGCGAAGCACGATCTGAGCACGCTGCGGCTGCTGGGAACGGTAGGTGAGCCCATCAATCCGGAAGCGTGGATCTGGTACCGGGAGGTGATCGGGCACGGCAAATGCCCGATTGTGGATACATGGTGGCAGACGGAGACGGGCGGGATCATGATTGCGCCGGTACCGGGAGCGGTGGCGGCGAAGCCGGGATCGGCAACGCGGCCGTTCTTCGGAATTGTCCCGGAGGTCGTGACAAAAGAGGGGCAGCTGGTGCCGCCGGGGCAGGGCGGGCTGCTGGTGATCCGCCAGCCGTGGCCAGGGATGGCGCGGACGATCTGGGGCGATCCGGACCGGTACGTGAAGCAGTACTGGTCGGATGTGCCGGGATGCTACTTCACGGGCGACGGCGCGCGCATGGATGAGGACGGCTATTTCTGGCTGATGGGCCGGGTGGACGATGTGATCAACGTGAGCGGGCACCGGCTGGGCACGATGGAAGTGGAGTCGGCGCTGGTGGCGCATGCCAAGGTGGCGGAGGCCGCGGTGGTGGGGCGTCCGGATGAACTGAAGGGGCAGGCGATTTCGGCTTTTGTGACGCTGGAGAGCGGGTATCAGCCGTCGCCGGAATTGAAGAACGAGTTGCGGACGTGGGTGGCGAAGGAGATTGGCGCGCTGGCGCGGCCCGACGATATTCGCTTCACCGATGCGCTGCCGAAGACGCGGTCGGGGAAGATCATGCGGCGGCTGTTGCGGGAGATGGCGACGCACGGGGAGATCAAGGGCGACGTGACGACGCTGGAGGACTTCTCGGTCATTGCGAAGCTGCGGGAGCAGGAGGAAGGCTAGGGCAGGGTGCAGGGTGTAGGCTTCAGAGGCTCATCGACTGACCGGGAGGACTGCATGAAGATCAGCGCGCGCAATGTGCTTGCAGGCAAAGTGGAACGGGTTACCAAAGGTGCAGTGAATGCGGAAGTCGATCTGAAAGTGAGCGAGGCAGACAGAATCGCGGCCATTATCACGAACGGCAGCGTCGATGCTCTGGGCCTGAAGCCGGGCGATGCGGCGTACGCGGTCATCAAAGCGTCGGACGTGATGATCGGCAAGGATCTCGAGGGAGCGAGGCTGAGCGCCCGGAATGTGCTCAGCGGCACCGTGGCCGCCGTTCACGACGGAGCCGTCAACAGCGAAGTGACGGTGCGATTAAGCGGCGGGGCAGAGGTGGCGGCGTCGATTACGAAAGCGAGTGTCCACAATCTGGAGCTGAAGCCCGGGGACGCAGTGAGCGCCGTCATCAAGGCGTCCAATGTCATGGTGGGGGTTGACCACCAGCGCTCGTAGCGCGCGCCCGGCGTGGATTCGGCGGGCTGCATTCTACCCTTCTCGTCCGGCCCCCGGGGTTGATTCCGGAGCGGAGCCGGTGTGCAGGACAAGCTTCCACGGCGAGCGCCAGTGGCCGACGCCGAACGAGGAGCCTTTGCCTTCCGGGTGGCCGGTGTGGATGCTGAGGATGCCTCCGGCGCAGATGAGCAGGGTTCCGGCGAGGGCGCTGAGGCCGGGGACATTGGCGAAGAAGATCCAGCCGAGGATACCGGAGAAGACGACGATGGAGTAGTTGAACGGAGATAGCTCCGCGGCGCCGGCATAGCGGTAGGCGAGGATGATGAACCATTGGGTAAGCGCGTAGAGCACGCCGACCGAGAGCAGCATGAGCCAGGCGCGGGGGGAGAGCGGGGTCCAGACGGCAGTGGCGACGGGGATGAGCAGGAGGGTGGAGACGCCGAAGTTCCACAGGAGCGTGCGCGAGGGCGGATCGGTTTCGGCAAGGCGGTTGGTGGCGACCAGGGCGATGGCGGAGAGCACGCCGGAAGCAAGGGCGAGGAGCGCGGCAGGATCGCGCAGCAGCCGGGGTCCGGGATGGATGGTGAGGACGACGCCGGCCAGTCCGATGAGGAGGCTGACAACGACGGTGCGGCTGACCGGCTTGCGCATCCAGAGCCAGACGACGATGGGGATGAAGAGCGGCGCGGAGTTGGAGAGCAGGGAGGCGTCGAGCAGGGGCAGCGAGCGGAGAGAGATGAAGAAGAGCAACTGGCAGGCGGAGCCGGCGCCGCTGCGGAAGATCTGCAGGCCGGGGTGCTGGGTGCGCAGGGCGGCGGGTCCCAGGCGGAGACCGGAGGGAACGAAGCAGAGGAAGGCGATCGCGTACTGGAAGAAGAGGGTGAGCAGCGGGGAAACGTGGTGCAGGGATTTGGTGACCGCGCCCATGACAGCGGCCCAGAAGAATCCGGTGACGATGAGCGCGATGCCGCGGCCGCGATGATGGCCGGCGTCCTGGGCGCGAATGTCGATGGCGGGCAAAGCGGGTTCTCCGGGGGCCGGGTGTGCATGCTGAGATGCGTGCGCCGTAGTCCGGCGTCCGGTTACGGCTCGGGTAATTCGATGTGGGAGCCAGCGTAGATGCGCTGCTGGGCGGTTTTATAGCTGGACGGCCGGGCGGTCATGATGCTGGGGACAAAGGTCTGGGGATTGCGGTCGTAGAGCGGAAACCAGGTGCTCTGGATCTGGACCATGATGCGGTGTCCTTTGAGGAAAACATGGTCGGCGGCGTGAAGGGAGAATTTGTACTCCTCGGGCGTGTTGGCGGGGATGGGCTCGGGGTGCTCAAAGCTGACGCGATAGCGGCCGCGGAAGATTTCGTCGTTGATCATGAGCTCGAAGCCGGCCGGGTCGTCTTTGGCCCAGGGCTCGCCCGCGGGATCGATGCGAAGGCAGGTGGGTCCGCAGTTGGGGTCGGCGACGGGATGATCGGGGAAGACGTCGATGAGCTTCACGATCCAGTCGCTGTCGGTGCCGGAGGTGGACGCGATGAGATCGGCGACCACATTGCCGGTGACGGTGACGTCGTGGTCGAGGGGAGGGGTGGTCCAGGTAGCGACGTCGGGTCGGTCCTGGACGAAGCGCTGATCCTGTACGAGCCAGGTGTACCAGTGGGAGCCGGGCGCGTAGGTGGCCTGGATGGGACGCGGGCGGTAAGGGACGGGATTGGACGGATCGGATGGGTACTGTTTGAAAGCGCCGGTGTCGGCGGGCTTCGCGAAGCTTAGTGAGCCGTCGGCGTTCAGATAGAGATCACGCGTAGTTACGTGGGCAGGCGGCCACTGGGAGTAGTGCATCCAGCGGTCGGTGCCGGTCTGGTAGGTTGCGGTGTTGGCGAGGTTGAAGCCGGGCTGGTCCTTGAGGTAGTAGGCGAAGAAGGGGGCTTCGATGTCGCGGCGATACTCGTTGCCGACGGGCTCTCCGAAATTGAGGGGGCCGAGGCGGCGATTGGGCAGGGACCAGCTGCCGTGCCGCCAGGGGCCGAGAACCATGTAGACGCGGTGGGCCGGGTCGGCAGGCTGGTTGTGGGATTCGAGCGCGGCGTATTCGGCCTGGGGCCCCCAGAGATCTTCCTGATCCCACCAGCCGCCGATCTCGAGAGTGGGGACGGCGACGGTGGTGAGGTGGGGCTGGACAGCGCGCGCGCGCCAGAAGCTGTCGTAGGCGGGGTGGTCGAGGAAGGCGCGGCCGGTGGGCAGCTCGTCGACGGTGGATTTGCCGGCGGCGGCGAAGGAGCCGGCATTGAGGAAGAAGCTGTAGGCATCTTCGTCGAGCTTGCCAAAGGTGGATTGCCTGCTCGACTCCATGCCAAGAACGTAGTCGTAGCCGTAGGTCTGGCGGAAGGCGCCGTTGTGGAAGAAGTCGTCGCCGAGCCAGACGTCGGTCATGGGCGCCTGGGGGGAGATGGCGCGGACGGCGGGATGAGGATCGATGCCGGCTTCGGCGGCGAGGAAGCCGGGGTAGGAGATGCCCAGGACGCCGACGCGGCCGTTGTTGGCGGGGATGTGCCGGAGGAGCCAGGCGACGGTGTCATAGGTGTCGGTGCTTTCGTCAACATTGTGGGGATCATGATGGTCGGCGAGGGGACGCATCATGACGAAAGCGCCTTCGGATTTGTAACGGCCGCGGATATCTTCCATGACGAAGATATAGCCACTGTCAGCGAGATCGGTGTAGCGGTCGTTCAGGGATTCGGGCGTGTTCTGGTCCACGCCGTAAGGAGTGCGCATCAGCAGGAACGGCAGCTGCTCCTTCGTGTCTGTGGGACGGAGGATGACGGCATGGAGTTTGACGCCGTCGCGCA